>DATDHK010000360.1:0-3514 GCA_036521635.1 Bryobacteraceae bacterium
TACAACGATGTGATCTTGCTGGAAGCCGAGGGAAAGAATCTCGAAGCGCTCAAGACTCTGAAAAACGTTCTCGACTCCACCGCCAAAAAGAGCTACAGCGCCTCCGAGCGGACCAATCGATCGGCATTGCTGGAGCGGCTCGGATTCCTGTATCGTTCGGTCGAACAGTATGCGAACGCCGTGGATGTCTACCGGCAGATTCAAGAACTGGACCCGGGTTCGGCAGCCAGGGCCGCCGCCGAAATCGTCGAAACATATCGCATCGCGAAGGATTTTCCAAAAGCCGAAGCCGAAGCGGATGCAGCGCTCAAAAAGTATCCCACCGATCGCGTCGTGCGAACCGTACATGCATCTCTGCTGGCGGATTTAGGTAAGACTGATCAGGCCGTAGCCGAAACGCGCAAGCTGATGGATGGCAAGGAAGATCGCGACGCCTACGTCAGCCTTGCTCAGATTTACGAGAAGGCCAAAAATTTCTCTGAAATGGCGAAGATGCTGGACGCCGCCGAGAACCTGTCAAAAGGCGCCGACGACAAGGAGCCGATCATCTTTATGCGCGGCTCCATGTACGAGCGCATGAAGAATTTCACCGCCGCCGAATCCGAGTTCCGGAAAGTTCTGAACATCAATCCGGATAACGCGGCCGCGTTGAATTATCTGGGATACATGCTGGCGGACCGCAATGTTCGTCTCGAAGAGGCGCACGAGCTTATCAAGAAGGCAGTCGCGCAGGAACCCAACAACGGCGCTTATCTGGACAGCCTGGGCTGGGTGTTCTACCGTTTGAACAAGCTGCCTGAAGCCGAGCAGCATTTGCGCCGGGCCTTGGAAGTGATGTCGCGCGACGCCACGGTCCACGATCATCTGGGCGACGTCTATTTCCACGAAGGCAAGATCCGCGAGGCCATTTCGCAATGGCAGTATTCGCTGAAGGAATGGCAGGCCAGCGCGCCCACCGAAGTGGATCACACCGAAGTGGCCAAGGTTCAAAAAAAACTGGACGACGCGAAAGTCCGGCTGGCAAGGGAAAACGGATCTCCCAAGCCTTAGAAAATCCCTTGCTTGCAAGCTAGAGTCAACACCATCAAGCGCGTTGCCGCGCTGCTGTTCGTCTTGGCGTTTCAGGCGAACGCCCAGCGCTTCTACACGTACGTCCTGGATCTCGGCGCGGACTATGTGGAACTGGCTTGGGGCACCACCGACGGCGAAAATACTATCGGCCGGTCCTCGCCATCGTTCGGCGACGCCACGGTTGAAATCGCAGGCCGTTCAATAGTGTCGCGGGGCAATCAGGCCACGGTCGGCCAACTCACGCCGGACCACTCCTACACCTACAAAGTTTCGATCAAGGGACGCGCCGTCGGCCAAGGCGAATTTCGAACCTGGACGGCCAAAGCACAGAAGCTCACGTTCTTCGCGATCGGCGATTACGGCACCGGCAAAGGCCCCCAGTACTTGATCGCGCGCGCCATGTGGGACGAATTTCAAAAGCGCGCCAAGACGGATTCGCCGGTTCGCTTCATCCTAAGCCTGGGCGACAACATTTACGGCGACATCGCCGGATTCCTGGGCGGCGCGGGACACACCGGCGCGTCCGACCGCGATTGGGCGCCCAAGTTTTTCGATCCTTACGAACAGCTTATTGCTCGCGTTCCTTTCTATCCGACGCTTGGAAATCACGACGGCAACGAGACCGAAAAACGCGCGGACCTGCCGGCCCTCCTCGACAATTTTGCTTTCCCGCAAAACAAGCCCGGCCGCTACTACAAATTCGCCTACGCGGATTTAGCCGAGTTCTTCGCGCTGGACAGCACCAAGAATTCGGAGTCGGGCCCAACCACGCCCGCTTACCTGGAGAACAGCGCGCAGTTCCACTGGATGCAAACCGAGTTCGCCAAGCCGCATCCGCCATGGGTGATTCCGTATTTCCACCATCCTCCGTTCACCGCTGGCCCGCTGCACGCGCCCAGCCTGAGCCAGATCGCGCATTGGGTAAAGCTCTTCAGCGATTCGGGCGTCAAAGCCGCGTTCAGCGGTCACGAACATAATTTTCAAGTAAGCGAAACGAACCCGCAGACCAGCGGCATTTGTTTCTTCGTGAGCGGCGCGGGCGGCGAACTGCGTGTAGGCAACGTCCGAGGAAAAATGAGGCAAGCCAATATCCGCGCGTGGGCGCCGGAAAATCATTTCCTGGTGGTGGAGATTGAAGGCAAGACCATGAAGGTGACGCCGCTTTCTTCCGGACCCGTGAATGTGGTGGACGCCGATGGCCGGCCGGCGCCGCTGCCAATCACGATCACGCTCCCGTAGTTTCAATGGCCATCCAGACGTTTTGCAGGGGAAGCCTGTAATTCGTGGAACGCGGATCCCAGTGGAGCTTTTACTTCGCAAGCTCGCCGAGGGCGCGACGATAGAAGACCTCCTCGACGCATATCCTCGCTTGGCCTCGGACGACATCCGGGCGGCGTTGGACCACGCTGTCTTGTCGCCAAGTTCCCAATAAATCAATACGCTTCGTGGCCGGCATCCTTCGTAAGCAGATTGGAATTCACTCGCTCCTGTAAACGTTGCTGAAAACTCTGAAAACCGCTTCCTGACGGTCGCGGCTCAGACTCGACACTGAGCGTTTACAGCGGCACACCGAGCCGCGACCGTCAGGAAGCGGTTTTCAGAGTTTTTCAGCAACGTCCGTAGTGTGTCGAATCGAAGCCCACACGTTTTCTGCCAAAATTGTACTGATGCCCCAACCGACTACCCTTCTAGAACTGCTCCAGATCGCACCACCCGGGAACACCGCGTTCCTGCTGACCGACTCTGGAATCCGTGTCTCCTATGATTCGCTCCGCCGGCAAGTTGCCGCGATGGCGGATGCGCTGGCTAGCTTAGGAATCGGGCGAGGGGACCGCGTGGCCACCGTGCTGCCAAACGGATTGCCGGCCGTGGTCAGCTTTTTGGCCGCCTCCATCGCCGGCACGGCGGCGCCCTTGAATCCCGGCTATCGCGAAGATGAATTCAGTTTCTTTCTCGACGACACGAAGGCCAAGGTCGTCCTCTGCCCGCCCACCGGCGCGGACGCTGCCCGCAAATCCGCCGCGGGCTGCGGCGTGCCGGTCTACACGATCGATATGGACACGAGTGGAACGGTTAGCATCGCCGGAGCGCCCAGCGGGAAGAGCGCTGCCCCGCCCACGGGCGACGACATCGCGCTGGTGCTGCACACTAGCGGCAGCACGGGACGCCCCAAGCGCGTGCCCATTCGGCATCGCAACATCACCGCCTCCACCAGCAACATTGTGGAGCACTACAGCCTGACGCCCCAGGACGTGTCGCTGTGCGTCATGCCGCTGTTCCATGATCACGGGCTGGTGGCCTCCACGCTCTCCACGCTCCAGTCCGGCGGCGCCGTGGCCGTGCCCAACAAATTCAATCCGCTCTCCTTCTGGCGGACCGTCCGCGATTCCGGCGCCACCTGGTACTCGGCCGTCCCTACGATTCACAATCTGCTTCTGTCGCG
>DATDHK010000361.1:0-12895 GCA_036521635.1 Bryobacteraceae bacterium
CCAGGTCCAACAGGATTTCGACTTCATCTTTCACGCGGTGGAACTCCAGACATTCTTTTGTACGGCGCCGAATTCGTGCACAATGTCACGTTCCAACGCGTGGCGGCGATCGCGAACCACTAGCTCACCGCCGATGCATACATCGCATATCGCGGTCCGCTCAAGCGAAAAAACGATGTGGTTCAAGAGGGAGGCGGGCCCGGCGCCGGAGATGGAGGGATCGTCCAGATCTACCGTGAAGAAGTCGGCTTGGCGCGTCACTTCGAGGCGGCCACTGGGTGCGCCCAGGCTCGCCGCGCCCGTTTCGGTGGCCGACGCAAAGAGACGGCGAGCAAGGGAATCGTGAGCTTGATCCGGCGCGAGCACCACGCGCTCCAGCCGATTCAACCGCAGATGATATTCGAGCGAGCGGGCGTCTTCCAGCGAATCGATCTGCACGTTGCTGTCTGAGCCGAAACAAATCCCCACGCCCGCGTTGTATAGGGCATCGGCCGGGACTGTGCCATCGCCCAGATTTCGCTCGGTGGTGGGGCATGCGCATACGGTTGCTTTGGATTTGGAAAGATGGCCGATCTCGTCCGCGGTAATGTGAATGGCGTGCACGCCGGTGAAACGCGAGTCCAATACGCCGTATTCGTTCAGCAGTTCGACCGGACGCAAGGCATACTCGCCGAGGCAGGCTTCCACGTCGGCGGGCTGCTCGGACACGTGCATGTGCAAGGGCAAGTCGTGTGCGCGCGCGTAGGCGGCGACTTCGCGGAGATAGTCAAGGGGAACCGCGCGGACGCTGTGCGGCGCAACACCTATCCAAGCGCGACCGGGTTTGCAAACACTCGGAATCGCCGCGCGCAGGTGATCCGTGCCGACCAGGAAGTCGTCAACTTGTGGAGTCATGAATCGTGCCTGGCGCGGATCGTTGGGTTTTTGCCAACCGTCACGGACATACGCAGTTCGCAGCAGTGCGATCCGAATACCAACTTCAGCGGCTGCGCGCAGAATCTGAACCGCCAGCAGGTTCCGGTCTTCGTAAGGAGTTCCGCCGGGCGAATGATGAAGGTAATGAAACTCGCCTACGGTGGTGATTCCCGAAAGCAGCATTTCAAGAAAGGCCATGCGCGCGGCATGATAGATTGCATCCGGCGAGAGCAGGTTGGCGGCGTGATACATACTCTCGCGCCAGGTCCAGAAGGTGTCGTGTGAGGTGGCGGTGCGGTGTTCAGCGCGGCCGCGTATGACACGCTGAAAGCTGTGCGAATGGACGTTGACCAAGCCTGGGAGAATGGCGCGATTCGGCAGGCGGCGGCACTTCGCAAGGTCGCTTTCGTCGCGCGAAAAGCGGGTGATGACGCCGTCCGGCGCGGCGAACATCGCAAGGCCGGATTCGAATTTGCCGCCGGTGTATATGAAGTCCGCCAGCCAGCCCGCTTCAGCGCCGGTCAGTGTTTCGCCGCTTTCTGTTCTTCCAACTTGGCGTTGAATTCTTTCTCCTTCCGATCCAGGTGCGCCTGGTAGCCTTGCGGATCGATGAAAGAATTCGGCCCGCCTTGTTCCAGCATCGCGTATTTCTCGTCCAAGCCGTAAAAGCTTCCGTGCGATGCGAGGAAGACATCACATGGAAGCGCGCGCAGGATTTTGAAACTGCGAACATAATCATCCGCAATTTGCGGACAATCCTGGTTGCCCACCAACACATAACCGGGATTCACGCCGATGCTCCCAAGGATCACCACGTTGTAAGACTTCCCGTTTTCCTGCGTCTTCAGCGTCCACGTAGTGCAGCCTTTGGTGTGCCCTGGAGTAAGATGCGCCACCAGCGTTGTGCCGCCGAGCGTGACGGTGTCGCCATCCTTCAAAATGCGGTCGATGGGATGCGGTTTGTTGCCGGGTTTCATCTTCATCAGCGCCGGAACGTCCTGTTCCATGGCCATAACTTTGGCGGCGGTGAACTCCTTCACCAGGGCGTCGGCTTCCATGTGATCGGCGTGCGCGTGGCTACCCAACAAGATTTTGATATCGGTAAAACGAAAGCCCAGTTTTTCGACAGAGGCGCGAATAATGGGAACGGTTGTCTCAAAATCGCTGTTGACGAGGATGTGTCCTTCAGGCGTTGCGATCAGGAATGAGCCCAACATTTCCGTGCCGACGAAATACACATTTCCGATTACCTTATGAGGCGGGAAAGGCTTGTTCCATTGGATCTGGGCCAGAGCTTGTCCTAAGCAGAAGGCAACGAACAACTTCTTGGGCATCGCATAGTGGAGGAATTTTAGCAGAATTCGCGATATCGCCGAGCGCAGCCCCCATGTGTTTCTTCCTTGGTATCGCCAACGGCCATGCATCCCGGCACGTCAGGTAAAAACGCGGAGTAGCCTGTGCTCGTAGGCTCGATCACTAGCGGATAACGTTGACGCCCATTTCAACCTTGCTCAACATAATCGGCGGCAACGCGTAAGGCGAGTGCGCGTACGGCTGCGATGGCGGTCTCGCGGGTTGCGCCGTATGCCATCACTCCGGGCATCGACTCGATATCAGCCCACCAACGACCGTCCTCCTCCCGCCCCACGACAATCGGAATGGATTCTACAGTAATTGTGTCCATCGATCTTCAGCCTACACCATGGTAGGCTTCATGCCCCGTCGGCGGCCTTGCTTTCAATTCTGCGCTCTTCGCGGTGGCGTAGGACCGCGGACACCAGCCAAATTACGCCTGCGCAGATCGCGAGCAGCATGAGCCAGAACAGCACACTCGCCAGCAGAGCGGCATTGAGCGCCGGCCGCTGGAACCGGAATTGTCGCAGGATTTCCCAGCGCTCGGTCATCCAATGCCATCCGGTGTGCGCCACCAGCGCTGACAATATGATTGTGCCCATGCGTTCCGCGACTACGAAACGGAATAGAACGTCCAGGATCGGGATCAGCAGCACCAGCACCAGGAGTTGCCCCAGTTCGACGCCGACGTTGAATGAAAGCAGGGACGTCAACAGATGCGATCCTGCAAATTGCAGCGACTGACGCAGCGCGAATGAAAATCCGAAGCCGTGCACCAGTCCGAATCCGAAGGTGATTATCCAACGGCGATTTACCGTGCTTCCGCCTACAATGTTTTCGAGGGCCATGTAGACGATGGACATGGCGATCAGGGTTTCAATCAACGGTGGAAACCATAAAACGTCCGGGCCCAGATTGTACGCGGACGCGATCAAGGTGAAGGAATGCGCGACGGTGAATGAAGTCACGATCGGGACCAGCGTGCGGAAGCGGCGGAATGGAATCACCAGGCAAAACAGGAAGAGCAGATGGTCCGTGCCTTCCAGGATGTGTAGGAATCCTAGTCCGACGAACCGTAATGCGGCCTGATGCCAGCGCGGATCGAGCCTCACCACGCCAGGATCGCCAACGAATTCGAACGCGCGCACCGCATGATCTCTTGAAGCTGGCGAGAATCGAAGCACCGTGACTACTCGCAAGCCCAGCCGCGCCAGACCTGGATGGATCGAGAATTTGGATTGATCAGAGCGAACCGGATACTCAAACAAGGCGTCGAGCATCACTTGGTTCCAATAGACATCTGTGTCAGGCGGCAGCTTTGCTCCGGTTACGTGTGACAAGGCTTCTTCGTACGACGCGAACGATTTGTCGGATTCCAGGGAAACTAGCGTTGCGGCTACACGCGCGCTCGGGAGCTTGCGATCGTCTTCATAAAGGTCGATGAAATTCGCAAGCCACAGGGTCGCCGCGTCGGGGAGCAACGGATCGATTCGCGCCAGATCCAGGTATCCCGGGCCGCGCTTTGGAAATTCCATGTCGCGCATTGCCTTGAGCGGAGTGCGGACCAGGACGCGCAGCCGGTCGCCTGCGGGTTTGACGAAAATCTGCACCGTGACGTCGTTGGGGATGTCATGAGCGGACAAAGCGCCAAGCGCGAGGAACAAGCTTGCGGCGAACGCAATTCTGCTCGGCATTCGGAAGAGTAATTAGTTTAGCGCAGGTCAACACGGCCAAGAATGCCTGTGCCACAATAATGCAAATGAGAAAAGATAGAATTGCTGTCGCTTTGCTGGCTGTGTGTACGGCGTTTGCACAAGGAGATCCGCAGCAGCGGGGCCGCAACCGGACGCCCATCGACCAGCCGGCAACGCCCGCGCCAGCGGAGCCAACGCAGGCCCCCGCCGCTCGACGCGCGCCGCTTGCGGAGGAGAGATCGTCGGTGACGCACCATAGTGCGCGCATCGGCGGACAGCAGATAAATTACACCGCGACCGCCGCCACATACATCGTCAAGGCGGATGACGGAACACCGAAGGCCAGCTTCTTTTTTGTCGCCTATACAAAGGACGACGTGCCGGATATTTCCAAGCGTCCGCTGTCCATCGTTTACAACGGCGGGCCCGGATCGGGTTCGCTTTTTACGCACATGGGCCTGGGTCCAAAGCGCATTGTGCTGACGGACGATGGCTACGGGATGCCGGCGCCTTACTCGGTGGTGGAGAACAACGATTCGTTTCTGGATGCATCCGATCTTGTTTTCGTGGATGCTATTTCCACGGGTTACAGCCGGCCGGCGCCCGGCGAAAATACCGCGCAGTTCTACGGCATAGTTCAGGACGCAACTTATTTTTCCGATTTCATCTATCAATACCTGACGCGCAATGAGCGCTGGGCGTCGCCGAAGTACTTGATCGGCGAGAGCTATGGCACTACGCGCTCCGCGCAACTTGCGAACGTCCTGCAGCATCGGCATCAGATTTACCTCAACGGCGTGGTGCTGGTGTCTTCGGTTGGGTTCGGGAATTGGGGCGCGGACGACCGGTCCAAGTTCTTTCTGCCAACGCTCATAACGTCGGCTTGGTATCACCACCTGTTGCCGCCGGATCTTCAGAAATTGACGATGGAAGAAATTGCGCAGCAGGCCCGCCAGTTCGCTCACGGTGAGTACGCGGCTGCGTTGGAGAAAGGCGATCAGTTATCGCCGGCCGAATCCCAGAAGATAGTTCACGACCTGGCGCGATTCACGGGGCTTTCACCAAAATACATCGAGCAGACTAATCTTCGGATCAGTCCGCAGCGCTGGTTCAAGGAGCTGCTGCGCGACAAACGTCGAACGGTGGGACGGCTGGATTCCCGATTCGTAGGCATGGACGCCGACGCGGCAGGCGAGCGCAACGAATACGACTCGAGCGAGGCTTCCTACGAAGGCGCGTATTCGGCGATGTTCCAGGACTATGTGCGGCGGGACTTGAAATGGAACACGGAAGGTTACTACACCATAACCGCTAATGTGCGCCCTTGGGACCAGGGTCAGCCGGGCGCGGTTGCGGAAGCTCTGCGGTCGGCGATGACAGAGCAAACACACCTGAAGGTTCTGGTGGTTTGCGGTTATTACGATCTCGCGACTCCTTTTAACGGAATTGAACACACCGTATCACATATGAATCTTGAGCCGCCAGTCCGAAAGAACATCAGCTTCACTTATTACGAGGCCGGCCACATGATGTATATCGACCGCAAGGCGCGTGAGAAGCTGCACAAGGACGTCGACGACTTTATCAACGCTAATTACAAGCATTAATGAATGGCATTCGAGATTGAAATAAAGCTTCGTCTGCCTGAGAGCTTAGCGAAGATCCGCAGAATTCTGCGCGAGCAAGGCTTTCGGGTTGTGAAGCGGCGCTCGTTCGAGACCAATGTTTTGTTCGACAACGCCAAGCACTCGCTCCGCAGGCATGGAAAGCTCATCCGCATCCGCCGCGTGGGGGGCCGCGGCCTGCTCACGTTCAAGGGCCCCTCCCTGCGGAGCAGGCATAAGAAGCGAGAGGAGATCGAGATCGAAATCGATTTTCCCGAGCCGGACCGGTTGCAGGAGATTTTCGATAAGATAGGGTTCCATCCGGTGTTTCGCTACGAGAAATACCGAACTGAGTACGCCGCGCGGTCCGCCGACGGCAAGATCATGTTGGACGAGACACCGATCGGTAACTTCCTGGAGATAGAAGGCAGCGCCTCATGGATCGACCGTACATCCAAGCTGCTCGGATTTAAACACTCCGATTACCTGAAGGCGAGTTACGGGTATTTGTATCGAACTTACCGCCGGGGACAAGGTAAGCGGGTCAAGGACATGCTATTCCGTACTTAGACGAATACCTGAGTGTCGTAAGGAAAATAGCCCTAGTATGCACTCTAAGTCTTGTACTGGTACCGTATATCTGGTACGGTATCGTCATAACTAACCTTAAATGCCTATCAGCACGATCATGATTGTAGTTTCCACGGGCCTGTTGATCTACTGGTTTCGTTATACCTGCCGGTTGATCCTCAACGCCAAGCCGGCACGCGATTACACGCAAGAAGTGGCGGCTGCGAACGAGCTCCGATTCCTTCAAATTCAGGAGGACCTTCCTTATGTGCGTGGACGGCGCCAACTCGACAATTTGCAGAGGACACTGGAGCGTGATTACCGGCTGTTAAGCTTCCTGCTTCGGCATACCGCTACTCTACAGACGGAGACCGAGGGACTGGAGCAGAACATGCTTATGCTGCATTTCAATCTCATGAAAGCGTACTATTCGCTCATTTGTGCGATTTCACAATCGAAGGGCAGGGTCGCAATTCAGGAAATGGGCAGGGTCGTAAGCCACTTCGCCAATCGTATGGGCGAGCGCGCTGTCGCACACTAACGTTTTTGTGGGGCAGGATGGCATCTTGCCGCCGATTGTAAATCGGCCTGTACGGTGAAGCGTCACAAGCGGCAAGCCGATTTTCAATCGGCGGCAGGTAATCAACCTGCCCTACAATAAAACAGCTTGTATGAATTCCAATGAAACAACGTTTCGTGTGCGCTATGCCGAGACCGACCAGATGGGCGTGGTCTATTATGCGAATTACCTGATTTGGATGGAGCTTGGGCGTGTGGAGTATTGCCGGGCCGCCGGCATTCAGTATAAGGACATGGAGGCGAACGACGGTGTGCGGCTGGCGGTGGTCGACGCACATTGCCGATATGTGTATCCGGCGCGTTACGACCAGGAGATTACCGTTAAGACTTGGGTCGCACGCGCTAATCGCCGGATGATCGAGTTCCATTACGAAATGCGCGAATCGCAATCGGACCGCGAACTGGCGACTGGTGGGACCAAGCATATCTTCCTTGGCGCCGATATGAAGCCGGTGAAGCTGCCGGAGAAGTACTACGAAGTCTTTGGCGTGGGCTACTGATTGAACTTGATGGTCGATTCACCGGCGAACTTATGGTAATTGCGAAATTCAATTACGTTGCGCTCACACTCGTTTGAACCGCGCCGGCACGTCAAGACTTCGGCGCGCACAGGCAACAGGAATTTCGCGGGCGTTCCCAGACTGATGTAGTCGTAGTCCACCGTGGTCTCCACCGACACCAGAGGGAACTCTTCCGGGATATCCCTTCCCTGCATTTCAATGCGCAAGACATTGGCCTTCTGCTTGTCGAGCCACACCGAACCTTTGTAAGCGGGGTTGATGAATTGACCCGGCAAACGAACCTTCCACGAGGATCGCGCTCTAGGCACGTCGAAATCGTAGACCGACGATGCGATGCGCGCAGTCATTGAATCGTGGGCGAACTTGAAGTCGGCGACTCCAGGCGAAAAGAGGTCGGCTTGAATGGTCCCAAATTCCCCAGTGGACCATGAGCCTGTTTCCTCAGGCGACTTCTTAGTCGCCTTGCCGTTAATGGCGATGTTGCGGTAAGTTTCTTTGTGGTCGTCATAGACTACTTCGGCGGTCACGATGTCCACTACGGTCCAATTCACGACATGGGTTTGACTGACGTAACGTGTAGCAACTTCCTGGCAAATGTAACTGGGCAAGCCTTGCGTATACTCAGCCGCAAGCTTCCGGGCTTTTCCAATGAATGCAATCCTGGGATTTTCTGAAATGGAGACCGCCGGCTCCGCCACTGCCGGCGGTGGCGCGGCACTCTCTTCCTTTCGACGCGCTTTTGCGGCAACCTCAGCCGGGATCCCGCGCTTGAGCTTCGGAGGTCCTGAGTCGTCGTCATCGTAGAGCGGACCCTGCCGCACGATAACCGAAGGAGTAGGCGGGGCCTCTGCTTGAGGCTCAGATGTTTGATGCCCAGGTTCCGCAGGAGCGTGCCCAAGGATTTTCCGCGCAACTTCGGCATTGGCCCGAATGGTCAGCGCGTGGAACAAGCCGTCCTTGTCTTGGGTGGCCTCGACGTCCACGCCGTCGCCAATATTGAGATCCGCAGGCTTAGTGGTCTTCTCGGACAACGCAATAGTGAGCATGCGTGTGTCGTCGGCTTCAATATCAAGGGACTTCGCGTCCAAGGCCCGAATGACACCTCTGTAAGTGCGCGGCGCCTGGGCCTGTTTTTCTTCAGGAGTCTTCCTGGAACCGCGGCCCGGGAACTGCGCCAACAGCGCTAAGCTCGCAACGAAAAGTAAAAGGCAAGTTTTCAATCTTTTCTTTAGACGAGGCCGTTGTACGTCCAGGGTACAGACAGATTAGCCCTGAACCCGCTTGGTTTTCCCTTCCCAGAATTGCTCGCGCAACATCATCTTCCGGATCTTACCAGTGCCGGTCTTGGGCAGCGGCTCTTCGCTGAAAATGACGATGCGGGGTAATTTGAATTTGCCCAACCGGTCTTTCAGGAAGTCGAGCAATTGGTCCGAAGTGACCGCGCAGCCAGGCTTGCGCACCACCACGGCCACCGGCACCTCACCCCATTTTTCATCGGGCGCCGCCACCACCGCGCATTCCAAAACATCCGGGTGCGCGAAGATCGCTTTTTCCACTTCGAGCGACGAAATGTTTTCGCCGCCGCTGATGATAATCTCCTTTTTGCGGTCGACGATATGGATGAAACCTTCCTCGTCCCAAACAGCCATGTCGCCGGTGTGGAACCACGGGCCGCTCATCACCGACGCAGTGATGTCGGGCTCGCGGAAGTATCCTTCCATAATGTGGTCCCCGGCCGCCACCACTTCGCCGACGGTCTGCATATCGTGCGGCACGTCGTGCATGTCGTTATCCACCACTCGAACCTGAATCCCCGGAACGGGCCATCCCGCCATGGCGCGCCGGCGCTGTCGATCGGCATCGGAAGTATATTCGAGACCGGGCTTGGCCCGAGCGGACGTCAGCAACGGCGACGTTTCCGTGAGACCGTAGCCGCTATAGACGTCGCAGTGAAAAGCTTTCTCCATGCGGTCGACCAACTCGGGTGAGGCGGCGGCGCCGCCCAAGGTGATGTTGCGCACGCTCGACAAATTGTAATTTCCGATGTCGGGCGCATTCAATAACGCAATCGCCATGGTTGGAACCAGGCTCATATCGGTGGCCTTGTGTTCCTGGATGAGCTGGAAAACCGAGGTCGGCTCGAAGCGGCGCACCATCACCTGTTTCACGCCCAGCAGCGTGGAGGCTTGCGGCCGGCCCCAGCCATTCGCGTGGAAGAGCGGAATAGTGTGAAGGTCCACGATGGTTTCCGGTTCCTTGAACAAGCCCGCGACGGCGAGCGCGTGCTGATACAACGTGCGATGCCCGAGCATGACACCTTTAGGCGTGCCGGTGCTGCCGCTGGTGTAGAACAGTTCGGCGATGGCGGCCTCATCGAAACTGAAAATATCGGCGCGCTCGGGGTGTCCTTTGTCGAGCAACTCTTCGTAAGTCAAGTCGGCCACCGGCACTTTGTCGTTGAGCGTCACAAAACGTTGGATCTCGCGGCAGGCTGGCCTCAGTTGTTCCACCAGGGGCGCAAAATCGTTTTCAAAGAGCAGCATCCGCGCGCCCGAGTGATTCAGAATGTTGGTCAGCTCAAAGGGCGATAGCCTGACGTTCAACGGCATCACGATGGAGCGGGCCTGAACGACGCCGTAGTAGCCTTCCAGCAACTGGTGATTGTTAAAACTCAGATACGCGACGCGGTCGCCGTGGCTGATTCCTTCTTTAGGGAGCGCCGTCGCCAGCCGCTCACAGCGCTCGCCGAACTCGGCATAAGTAAACTGGCGCGCGCCGGATACAACGCCGATACGCTTGCCGAATAGATCAACTGCCCGATGCAGACAACGAATCGGCGTCAAAGGAACGAACATTCTCACCTCACCGGAATATTACGATGCAAACCGGATTGTAGCAACTGCGGTTGTGGGGCAGGTTGGTAACCTGCCGCCGATTTGAAAATCGGCCTTTCCGGTGAATTTCCGAAACAACAGCCGATTTGACAATCGGCGGCATATTACCAATCTGCCCCACAAAACTATGTGTGAACTTTTTTGCGCAGTGGAACGTCGCGCAGGAACATATTAACGATCACCGCCACTACCATCAGAATTGCCCCCATCAGAAAGATCGCGTGCAGGCCATGCACCAACGCTACGCGAACGTTGGTGAGCAATTTCTGCAGTAAGACGAGGCCTCCCGGTATTTTTGCGAAGGCGGCATCGAGCTGCGGCCGGATCTGCACCAATAGCAGAGGCTCTTTGAACGCTTCAAGCGCTCGCGCGGGAGTGCCCGGCGGGATGTCGCTTCGAAAACGATCGTGGTACATGGTGAGGAGCACCGATCCGAAAACCGCGACGCCGACCGTGGCGCCGATGGAACGGAAAAACTGCGTGGACGCCGTGGCCGCGCCCATTTGCGCTTGCGGGGCGACGTTTTGCACCACCAATGTATAGATGGGCTGCATAAGGCCGATCCCCAAGCCCGCGATAATCATGTTGACGACGACCGCAAAACGCGTAGTATCGCCGTCCATCGCGGCCAGCAGAAACATTCCGATAGTGGCGAGCACGGATCCTACAACCGCGAGCGTTCGATAGCGGCCCGTTTTTCCAATAATGTTCCCAGCCGCGATGCTGGCCACCACGGCGGCGACCAACAGTGGCGTCAGCAACGAACCCGATCGTGTGGCGGACACGCCAAGCACGCCTTGCATGAAAAGAGGCACGTAGAGAATTACACCGAACATGCCCATGCCCAAAAGAAAAATCGCCACGGAAGAAACGGCGATGATCGGATTGCGGAAGAGCCACAGCGGCATGAGCGGTTCGGCAGCGCGATGCTCCGTGAACAAAAACGCTATCAGCATCAATCCCGCGAGGATCAATAAGGACATCACGCGTTGTGACAGCCAGCCGTATTGCGAAACCCAGGTGAGCGCTAGCAGCAGGGGAATCAGACAGGCGCTCAGCGTGAATACGCCCATCCAATCGATCTGGCGGCGTATGCCGTGCGGACGGAAATATGGAAATTCGATCAGGATCGCGCCAGCGGCGAGCGCACCCACCGGAAGATTCACCCAAAAGGTCCAGCGCCAGGAGAATTCATCTGTGATCCAACCGCCCAGCGTCGGTCCAAAAATCGAAGCCAGGCCCCAGACGGCGGCGAACAATCCCTGAAACTTGGCGCGTTCGGCGGGAGCGAAGATATCGCCGATGATGGTGAACAGCAGTCCCACGATCATGCCCGCGCCCAGACCCTGTATTCCGCGAAAAACGATGAGCTGCATCATGCCGTCGCCGGGTATCCAGGGGAGCTGTCCGGCGCCGCCGCAAAATGCGGATGCGGCTACGAAGACCACCGTTCCGGCGAGGAAAAACCATTTTCGTCCATAAATGTCGGATAGCTTGGCGAAGATTGGAACGGCGATCGTGGAAGTAAGAAGATATGCCGTGGTGACCCACGGATAGCGGTCAAATCCATTCAGTTGCGAAATGATGCGGGGCATCGCGGTGCCGACGATGGTCTGATCGAGAGCCGCCAGCAAAAGCGTCAGCATCAGGCCGGCAAGCGTCCCTACAAGCTGGCGCTTCGTCAGATTGTGCAGACCGGGCTGATTGTGCTCCGTCACGGTGGCCATTTATCCATTTAAGCATGCGCGGTGTTTACTCCAAGTCGGATGGACTGGACACGGCGCCATGCTGTAGCGCCCACGCGGCAAAATCCGGAGCTATGTTCCGGGCGCCGTAAATGTTGGCCTTGTCGATGGATTCTATATTCTGCCAACGGGCGCCGCCAAGATCCGCGTTGCGTAAATCGGCCCCCGTAAGCGTGGCTCCGTTCAGATTGGCGTTTCGAAGATTGGCGCCGTTCAAGTCCGCGTCCTGCAAGTCCGCATTTCGCAGATCGGCGTCGCTGAGATTCGCGTCGCGAAAATTGGCGGACTTTAAACTTGCAAACTGCATATCACTGGCCGACAAATCGCTGTTTCGCAAATCGCATGCATCCAGATTGCAGCGCAGCAGTTTGGCATTGTGCAGCCGGACGCCTTGCAAGAAGGCCGCTGCGGCATTGATTCCCACCAGCGGAACGCGATCGCGATTGAGTTCCTGTAACGCTTCAATTCTGCCGCCGCTGCCGCCCTTGCCCTGCGCGGTATTGATCACTTGCCAAGCCTGATAGTGTTTCTGTTTTATTCGGTCGCCTGTCTCGGAGAAATAAAAGATCACGGCAATCAGCACGGAGAAGACTCCCAGGCTTTCCAACACTTCAAGAAATGCCCAGCGGTCCAAATAATAGCCGGCCCAGTGCCATATCCACTCCACTGCATGGAAGCCCAGGGTCCAGCGCGGTGAGACGGATTCTTTATATTCTTTCCAAGGGTCCGGCCGTTTTCTACGTTCGCGTACCAACATTTGATTCAATGTACATCGGGACACTGCTGCGATCGGCGCTTCCGCGATAACATGAGCTAGTGCCAAACTTCAGGTCGGCCCATTTTGGATTGCGGCACCGAGTGATCGCGTTTGTCAGCGGACGCATTTTCAGCAACGTAACATATACGATCCGGCACGGCCTCGCGGCCGGAATGCGACGCAAAGGCGGGCTGGGCTTCCTGCCGATGCAGGTCGACGATACCGCGGAGACCCGGTTCTTTCGCAGCCTCGACCTGGCCGGC
>DATDHK010000362.1:0-8123 GCA_036521635.1 Bryobacteraceae bacterium
CAGGCATAAACAAAAAGTTGGTGGTGAAGCCCGATACGCCGGATGGGAACTTCCTGGATCTGATCGGCCTGGAAACCGACTTTGACAAACGGGTTGCGTTGATCGAACAATTTACGATCATGTTTCCGCGGAGCGAATCGATCGGCTGGGCCTATTCGCAACTGCAGGAGGCCAACTTCAAGGACGGCAAACTGGATAAGGCGCTGGAAGCCGGAGACAAGCTGCTGGATCTTGACACTGAGGATCTGGACGCCGCGGGCGTGAACATACAGATCGCCACCGCGAAGCGGGACAACGCGCTAATAAAGAAATACTCCGATCTCAGCGAAAAGATCGCGCGCCGCTTGGCCAACGCGCCGGCCACCATTGACGATCCGGAAGACGAGGCGGCCAGGAAAAAGCGTATTGACGCCGCGTCCAATCTGCTGGTGCGCCGCGAATATGCGCTATACGACGAAGCCTTCACCACGTCGGACCTGAGGAAGAGAATAGGCCTGCTGGATGAACTGATCAAGCTGAATCCCCGGACGCGCTACCTGAAGGACTCGCTGTTAATGTACTATCTTGCCTACCGCCAGTTGGGTGAGACAGTTAGTGCGCTTTCCGCCGGCGAGAGGTTACTCCAGGCAGACGCCAACCACGAGGATGTACTGCTGTTTGTGGCCGACTATCATTTCCGGCGGAAGCAGGATGCCCGCAAAGTCTTGGAATACTGCGAGCGTATCGTGGCGGTGATGAACAGCAAGAAAAAGCCCGGGGCCTTCACTGACGCGGAGTGGAACTATCAGAAGGCCCTCTACAGCGGAACGGCCCATTACATGGCCGGGACCGTCTACATGAACGAACACCAGCATGAGGCCGCGGACCGCTCGCTGCGGCTGGCGCTTCCCAACGTGAAGGGAAATCCCTCCTTGCTGCCTGCCGTGCTGACATCGCTAGGGTGGTCCAACTACCAGATGGGACGATACTCGGAAGCCGTCGGCTTCTATAAGCAGTGCCTGTCGTTTGGCGGCATTTACAAAGAGCAAGCCGAAAAGAACTTGGCCGCAATTAGGGCTGAGCATAACGTTCAGGAGTAACGTTCACTAATTATCGATGACCAATACATCGTCACAGCGATGCTGTACGGGAACCACAAGTGACTTAGTCGCTAAGGTGCGCTTCAGAGTAGTACGAGTAAGTGCTCAGAGATTTACATTTAAGTGAACGCGATGATTGAGATATTTAGACCTCACTGTTACGCTCATCAAGTCGGTAACCAGGAGGACAAATAACCATGCGACGAATTGCTCTTTTTGCGACTCTCTGCTGTTTTTTAATGAGTATCGGAAGCCGGATGAAGGCCGAGGACGATGGTGAGGACGGCGCCAGAATCCGTCACGTGTTGGTGATCAGTCTGGATGGCGCGCATGCGCTGGACATCGCCAATTACATCGCGGCCAATCCCCAATCCACGTTGGCGCAGCTCAGCGCGGGCGGAGTCAACTTTACCAACGCCCACAGCACCAAGCCGAGCGATTCGATTCCCGCCACGGCCGCGATATTCACGGGCGGCACGCCGGCCGCCACGGGCATGTATTACGACGACGCGTACAATCGCAAGCTCTCGCCGGCTGGTTCGGCCTGCGCGACGGTGGGCGCCATTATCGACCTCAAGGAAGGCATCGACATCAACCCGGCCGCGCTCGACGGAGGCGGTGGCATCGATCCCAAGAAGGTGCCGCTCGATCCCGCCAAGGGCTGCACGCCGGTGTTCCCGCACAACCTGATTCGCGTGAACACGGTCTTCGAGGTCGCCAAGGCCCAGGGGCTTCACACCGCATACTCCGAGAAGCGGCCGTCCTACGATTTTCTGAACGGCCCCTCCGGAAAAGGTGTGGACGATCTTTACACGCCCGAAATCGCGTTCAACAATCCCACCGCCAATGCGACCTTGAAGGACGTCGCCAAGACCGAAGCCTTCGACGAACTGCGCGTGGTATCCATCCTGAATGAGATCGATGGAAAAGACCACACCGGCACGAAGGCCGCGGCAGTGCCCGCCATCTTCGGCATGAATTTCCAGGCCGTGAATGCAGCCAAGAAGGCCGCGCCCGCTTATGCCGACAGCTTCAGCACGCCCACCGCTTCCTTGGCCGGCGCATTGAACTACATCGACGGCGCACTTGGCCGCATGGTCGCCGAATTGAAGGCGAAAAAACTGGATAGCTCCACGGCGATTATCGTCACGGCAAAGCATGGGGAGACCGCGCTCGATCCCGCGCATCGCACGATTATCTTGACTTCAGTAATTCCAGGCATCGTCAACAGCGTAAATCCGGCGTTACTGGGGAAGAAGCCAGTTACTCAAAAGAGTAACGCCTTCATCTGGCTCAGCGACCAGAGCCAGACTAAGACCGTCGTACAGACACTAACCGCTCCGGCGAATCAGGCGCTGGCCGGCGTCGGCCAGGTCCTCTCGGGCGATTCGCTCAAGCTTCTCTTTCCGGACCCGTTGACCGATCCAGCCGTGCCCGACATCGTGGTGTGGGCGAACACGGGCGTGAACTACGAGCCTACGGCCAACAGCACTACGCTCGCCGAGCACGGTGGCTTTGGCGAGAACGACACGCACGTGCCGTTGATCGTTTTCACACCGGGACGCAGGACGCCGGCGATTGTCCGCGCTCCAGTTTTCACTACGCAGATTGCGCCCACGGTTCTGTCGCTGTTGCGGCTGAATCCGAACTCGCTACAGGCGGTGCGGTTGGAAGCGACTCAGTTACTGCCCTTCATATCCACAAATAATGAAGATAACTAGGACGACGGCGACCGTGAGGGAGCGGTATGACCACTTACTCCGTGGCGTAGTTGATTTCCATTTTCCGGACTTGGAAGCTTGCCAGGAATAAGACTGCGATTGCCAGTAAGATCAGGCCCGGGACTGCGATGTAGGCCGGCATTGGGTCGACGTTGATGGATAGCAGCGAAAAGAATTCGCCGGCGTGCGGGTCGATTTGGATGGGGCACAGCGATTTCAGGTAGTAAATCACGCTGAGCTTTTGCAGCACCGCGGGGAGGAAACTGTTGATAGACTCCCACACCAAAATGACGCCGGCCGGGATCAGCGGATTCCGGAACATCACTCCGGCTGCCAGGAACACGCTCCCGTAGCCGATGCAGGCCAGCACTGTTACCCCGAGATATGCCGTGAAGTGCGCGGCTCCGTTGCCGCTGGCCATGTAATCGGAAACGACACCCCAGCCGTGGTGCAAATACATTCCAAAGATTTGAAGCACCGTGCTCGTGACAAAAATCACAACGGTGGCCAGCAAGCCCGCCAGGAATTTCCCGGCCAGCAACACTTCGCGGCGAATGGGCGCCAGGAAATAGTAGTGCAGGCTCTTATCGAGAACTTCGCCGCGGAACAAGTTCATGAATATTCCAACGCATCCGAAAAACACGCCCAGGCGGATAAAGAAGATCTGGAAAATAGTCGCGAAGATATTTGTGTCCTGCCCGAAATCGCATGGCCGGTGCCTATTCATCTGTATCAGCGAATGTCCGGTCATCAGCACCACCGGCGCGAGCGCCAGCAGGTAAATCCAGAATCCGCGCTTCGAGAAAAACGTCTTGCGCAGCTCCAGCCGAAGCACGGCCGTGGTCTGAACGATCCACAGCGGGTTCATTTGGACGCCTCCTCGGAACCAATCAGGTATTCATAGACCGAGTTCACATCGTCGTCCGCGGGCGCAACGGATTCGATGCTCACACCGTTTTGCGCAATGTGGTTGAGCATGAGATAGAAACGGTTCGCGTCGCGCGTTTTCACCAGCAATCCCAGCCCGTCCTTGTGAATCTGCGCCTCGACGACGGAGTCCTGCTCGAAGACTTTGGCGGCCAGATCCTGCGGCCGGTTGCAGCGGATGAGAATCTGCATGGGATGATCCTGCATCTCACTGCGCACGCCCTGGATCTTTCCTTCGGCCACTACATACCCGTTGCTCAGCAGGATGACCTGATCGGAGATCGCGTCCACCTCGTGCAGGATGTGGCTGGAAATGATGATGTGCATGCCGTCTTCGGCGAGCGTGCGGAACAACGCGATGGTTTCGGCGCGCACCAGCGGATCCAGTCCGTTGAGCGGCTCGTCCAGAACCAGCACGCTTGGTCCATGACATGTCGATTGCGCGAGCTTGATGCGCTGCCGCATCCCTTTGCTGTAGCCCGCGATTTTGCGGCGCGCGGCTTCCACCATCCCGACGCGCTCAATCGCTTTCCACGTTAGTTCTTCGGCTTCGCCATGCGCGCAACCGTACAATCGCAAGTACGAATAAACGAACTGATAGCCGGTGAATCCCTTGGGAAACGAATCGAACTGCGTGCAGTAGCCCAGGTAGCGGAACAACTCGTCGGGCTGATCGGTGCGAATGCCGAGCACGGTGATGCGGCCGCGCGTAGGACGGATCAGGCCGCTCATCAGATTCATGAGCGTGGTCTTGCCGGAACCGTTCGGCCCCACGAGGCTGGTGATGCCTGGCGGGATGGAGAGGTTCACGCGATTCACGCCCAGCACGTCGCCATAGAACTTGGAAACGTTTTCGAAAAGCACTCGATCGTTGGCAGGCATTAGCGGACAACCTCAAACGCGCGAACCTTCCTGCTCAATAACAGCAGGCATATCCCACACATTACCAGCAATCCCACCCAGGCGCTCCACACCGAGATATCGATAGGCGGTTCAACTCCGAACAGATTCGCGCATACGACCGTGATCAGAGAGCCGGGCGTGATGTAGTGGCCGATGTTCGAGCGCAGCACGCCGTTGATGGCCGCGCCGAAACCGGAAAGGAAAAACATGACGCCCAGGACCAGGGCGCCCGCGGCGATGCGCCACTTGACCCAGGCCGAGAGAGCCATGGCGATGAGCGAGATCATCAGAATCCAGATCACGGAGCCCACGAAAATCCCGATGCCGAGCGAACGGTTCTCCCACATCCAGGTGACGCCGGAAAGATTGGATTCCACCCCGAAGAGAATCAGGCCAGGCACCCAGGTGATCAACGACAGCAGGTAGAAGAGCGCGCACAGCTTTCCGAGAACATATTCGGCCCGCGAGAACGACCTGCAAAAATAGAGCGGCAACGCGCCGTTCGCAAGATCGGGCGCGATGGTGTTGGGGCCGATAAACGCGGTGAGGAAGAACGCCAGACCGCCTTGCATTCCCAGGAATCCGAGGAAAAAATTGCCGTTGACGTTGATGATCTGGTTGGCTCGGGTGTGCAGCAAGCTCAGCACGCTGGCGTTGTGGTTCAGATAAATGCCGACCATGCAAACCAATGGTCCGAAGAAACACATTACGAAGGCGGCCGTCAGGAATTTCGAGCGAAAAAGATTACCGAGCGCATAGCGCGTCAGGATATAGAAGCGCGACCACTCCGGCGTGAGCCGGCCGGAGTATGCCCGGTAACTGCGTTTATAAACTGCCATTGGTATTGGTCTCCATGGCTTTCAGGAAAATATCTTCCAGCGTGTCTCGACGGTAATTTAGACGCCGCAATTGGATGTCGCGCTCGGCGGCCAGACGGTAAATGTCGCGGATCTCGAGGCCGTCCGAGAGCACGGCCTTCAGCCGCGTGCCGCCGGAGAAAGCGCATTCGCAACCAAGTCCTTCCAGGGCCTGCGCCAATCCGGCTGTGTCGCCGATCGGCTCCATTTCGACGAATCGCCGGTTCGCGCTGCGCTCTTCTTCGAGATTCGAATAGTGGACGATGCGGCCTTCCTTGAGAATGAGCACCTCTTCGCAGGTCTCTTCCACATCGCGCAGCAGATGCGAGCACAGGACGATATGCAGGTCGTGCGCGTCGCGCATTTCTTTTATCATGCGGACCATGCGCTGGCGCGCGGGCGGGTCGAGTCCGTTGGTCGGCTCGTCGAGGATGATCAGTTTCGGCCCATGCACGATGGCCTGCGCCAGTTTCGCGAGTTGCTTCATGCCGAGCGAATACGTGCCAACTTTGCGATAGCGCGCTTCGCCAAGGCCGACATAGAACAGAGCTTCGTGGGCGCGTTCCAACGCAGCTTCCGACGGCAGTCCGGAAAGCTCGGCCATCAAACGAATGAACGCCACCGCGGTCATGTTCGCAATGAACGAGTCATTCTCCGGCATGTAGCCGACTACGTTTCGGATGTGCGAGATTTTCGAGCGGATGTCGTGGCCGAAGATGCGCGCGGTGCCGGTGGAGGGCTTGTGAAAACCAAGGAGGGTATTAATGAGAGTGGACTTCCCTGCCCCGTTAGGGCCGAGAAGTCCGATAGTCCGTCCGGACAGGGAGCACGTGAGGCCTTTGAGAATATCTCTCTTCCCGAAGCGTACTCCCAGCCCTTCCAGTTCGATTACAGGTGTCATTTTCTCTGTGTTCCGGCACCCTTCTGCATCAGCATCGCCTGCCCAAGAATTTTCGGGATGGCGAGCGTATCGAGGTTCAATCCGAAGAACGAACCCGTGGACGAAACCAGTATCCGATTGGGTTCCGCGTAAGCGGTGATCACGCTCGGCAGACTGTTCTTTTGCAACTCCGCGATGGCGGCGCGCTGACCCGGAGACAGCGCCGTCGCCGAACCTAACTGATTCGCCAAAGGTCCGATCACTGGTCCGAGATTGTGATAGATCACGCCTGACAGGTTGGTGTTCGCATTGCGCGGCAACTGATTCCGGAAATTCACCGAGTTGGTCAGCGTATAACCGGTCGCCCGATTCTGAATCGCGCGCAGCAGCAAAGTCTGATTCGCGGCGGCTATCATGTAGCCATCCACGAAAGTGTAGTCGGATTCGAACAATCCGGAATCGGGCTTCACCACATAGACGGTTCGTCCGCTTAATTGGATTTGGGACTGCGTCAATTTAAACGGCGCCTTCGGCTCCTGATTGACATAAGCGATGGCCCTTTCAATGGCCGCTTCCGCTTGACCGGCGTTGTAAACTTCCACCGCGAATTCCCAGCTTGGAACTGGCAACAGCGGACCATCGATGGCGAAGGCCACGTCGCCGCCCAGGGCTTCGGCAAGATCGTTGATGATCTGATAGCCTTCGCGCCGCATGTCGCTAACCTGCTGGTCGACTTCCGGATTTTCCGCTTGAGCCGAATTCATCAGATCGGAAAGCAGCGCGCGCGGGTTCCGGACCGCGAAGCCCGCGGCCAGCGTGGCGTCGGGCGAGACAAAATTCAGCGAGCCGATAGGGCCGGGCGTGGACAGCCACGAGGCCAGGCCGCGGCGCTCGCGGCTGAAGGTGAACGACACCTGGTTTTCGGTCCGGCCGGCGACATCCTTGCGCTCAAACATCAACAGGCGCAGGTCCTTGATGCCGCTGGGGTCGGTGTGGTGCGTTCTCGCCGCTTCCATCATTCTTCGCATCCGCTGTCTTGGTCCTACGGATTCCGACAACATTTGTTCCGTATCCATTGCGAGCAGCCAGCCTGCGCCCGATTGGTACGACGTCATGATGTTGTCATAAAGCCGGGTGTTCTCGAATCTTTCGGGATTGTTGCCTTCGACGATTTGGGCCACCTCCTGCAGCGGGTGGTTGCCCGGCGATAGCGCGATGATATTCTTGCCGAGATAAGCCTGCAAGCCGTCCTGCGGAGGCGTGGCGGCTATGGACGCGGCGGTCTCATGAATTCTCAGTGATGCGCCGTTATTCCGCCGCCCGACCAGTTGCTGGAATTGACTCTGAAGATTTTCTTTCAGGCCGGATTGGGTTACTTCCGCCAGGAACAGCGGGTCGCGATGGCCGCTGCTGTCGACCGTCATGACGAATACAATCTCGCCGCCCAGATGGTCGGTGAAAGATTTGATCTGCTGGACAATCTCGTCCAGGCTAGGCTCGTTGGGGCCGGATTGGTGCTGATTCCACCATTGCTTCAAGACGTCGGAGGTCTGCATGCGCTGCTGGAATAGACGGTTTGCCTCGCTCAGC
The DNA here is from genome assembly GCA_036521635.1 of Bryobacteraceae bacterium. Lineage (GTDB taxonomy): Bacteria > Acidobacteriota > Terriglobia > Bryobacterales > Bryobacteraceae > Palsa-89. The sequence continues at coordinate 7,958 of DATDHK010000362.1, forward strand.
GTGGAGCCGATGTTCGGAACGGCCGCGTAGATCACGGCATCGGACGGAACGAAATCCAGCAGTTTGGATTGATAACGCAAACCGGCCGCGGGTATGGCTTCCAGTTGTTTTTGAAGGGTCGAAAGTTCGCCGAGCACCGCCACGTATTGCGCGGCATCCTGGCTCC
>DATDHK010000363.1:0-6175 GCA_036521635.1 Bryobacteraceae bacterium
ATCCCTACTTCCATCGGCCTCTCAGCTTGTTGCTGGCGCCGGCGCGTGGCGCCGGCTTGGTGCTCGACGGGTTGGAGGAACAGGCCTTCCCTCCCGACAACTCTGGCGGCTCCACGCCATTGTCGTGGAATGGCCGCTTCAGTGAGATTCCTGCAGTGCTAATCGTTCGGCTGCGGCGCACCACGTGAATGCCTGGTTACTTGGCGCCGGTCTTAGCCGCTTCTTCTTTATCGCGCTGACGCGCGCCCTTCAGAATATCCTTCAGCGCGTAATTCGCTTCGTGACAGGCGTATTCATAAATGGGTCCGTGCGCCTCCGGCCAAGTGTATTCGCCGGTCCAGGACTTGGTCCAGGTTTGCGGATCGTCGATCGTAAAACGATACAGCAGGGCATGATCGCCCACTCGCCTGAAGCGCTCAATCACGTGCAAGTCCGGCGTGGATCCGCGAAAAGCGGTCTTGTCGGTGAAATTGGTTGTATCCACCACCAGCGTATCGCCTTCCCAGTGACCCACCGAATCTCCCAGCCACAGGCGGATGTTCTTCGGAAGATGTTGGGCGTTCATGCGCACAACTCTGACGTCGTGCACCATCTCCGTGAGGATCATGACGGCATCCGGTGTTTGCACGATCTGATGCAGGTTGTTGTAAAAGTAGTCCGGCAGCATGGGCGGTCCCGAGGTGGATCCAAAACCCAGCAGGCAGCGCTCGGCAAGCGGGCGGCGTTCGGGATCGTCATAAGCGCCCGGCTCTTTTTCCAGTCCTGGATCGCCGCTTTCCGTAGCGTCCGATGTCCGCCGCGTTGTGAGGAGCACCTTCAGGATGCCAACTCCGCTCGGCAAGACGTAAGACGAAGCTCCGCCCCTCTTTGCCGCTTCCGATACGAGCGGTGGCGCCCGGCCCTCCGGCGGATCGATGACAATGGACGCCCGTATCTGGCCATCCACGACGTTGAAAGTGGAACCCGGATCGAGCCAGCCGCTGTTGTAACCGCCCACGTTGCCCGCGGGACCAGGCGATCCGTCGCCGCCCTGAGGAGGCGCGGCCCGATTGCCTTCGATGGTTTTGTCGCCCTCCTGCTTGAGCGAAACAGCAGTGGCTTCCTCTTTTGCGGCCTGCTCTTTGGTCATGACCAGGTTTGTGCCCGTCATTCGTTCCAGCGGCGTCAGAGTGGCGGCATCGTAGACGCCTGACAGATCCGGATGTCCGTCCGGCGTGCGCGGCGGATCATACTTGCCCGCGGCCGCGGCCTTCGGGGCCGGCGCTTTCTTCCCTGGCTGCGCTTGGCCGGCCGCCGGGATTACGAGCGCCAATAGCAGGGCACAGCCCAGGTATGCAAATCGATTCGGCATAAACAGATCTCCTTCACACTGATCACTTGGACAGTCTACAAACTCGACGCACTTGAAATCCGATGACGTCGGGGCTAGGACGAGTATACCGCTCAGATAGGGCTTCCAGGCTTGCGGATCGGCGGCCGGAGCGTTTTCACTAATGACGCAAGCGGCTCCGGAAGTTGCGTTCCAGCCACCGCCGCTTCAACCGCGCCACAACCTTGGTGGCCGGGCACGACGATAAGCTGGGTGAATTTCCGCACTTGTACGGCGAATTGAATGCTGCCGATTGCGAAATCGTCAAGGGTAGTCCCCGCTACCGGAATGACAAACAGATCGCCCACACCGCAGTCGAACACTACCTCCGGCGGAACGCGCGAATCGGAACAGCTCAAAACCACGGCGAAAGGCGCTCGGCGTTCCGTTTCCGCGCGCCGACGCGCCGGTGAGTGGTTGGGGTGCAACAGGTGGGCGCCCGGTTTTACACCACTCTCATTGGCCTGCGCCAATAGATCCCAACAAGTATGTGGAGTCTCTCACCTCACCCTTAGGACAAGGTGTGCCGGGCGCGCGGTTGCAGCGGATCGAACAAAAAATTCGGGTTCGCATGACCAGCTTTTTTGCGGCGGTTTCAGAAACCGCGCCTCAACTGCCCCTTCGATTTCGGAGTAGCAAATCCCGCCGATTCATCGTAGAATTGAAAACGTTGGAGGTTACTTGATGCGCGTTCTGCCCCTAGGCTTACTGTGTGCGGCGATCCTGGCCGCCGCCCCGAATTCTCAACCGACCTTTTACAAGGACGTTCTGCCCGTCCTTCAGAAAAACTGCCAGAACTGTCATCGTCCTGGCGAAGCCGGCCCGATGTCTTTTCTAAATTACGAAAGCACGCGGCCGTGGGCGAAGGCAATCAAGACCGCCGTCGCGACCAAGAAGATGCCGCCGTGGTTTGCCGATCCCAAGTACGGCCACTTCGAGAATGACCGCACGCTGTCGGCTGCCGACCTCAACACTCTGATTTCATGGGTGGATGACGGCGCCAAAGCCGGCAATCCGAAGGACGCTCCGAAACCGGTCCAGTTCGTGGACGGCTGGACGATCGGGAAGCCGGACGTGGTGTTCGAAATGCCCAACGCGTTCCACATTCCGGCATCCGGCACGATCGACTACCACTACGTAATCCTGCACACCAATTTCACAGAGGACAAGTATGTGCAGTTCGCCGAGACACGGCCGAGCGACCGCGTGCACACGCACCACATCCTCTCCTTCCTCCGCGAGCCGGGCTCGAAGTGGTTGGAGGGCTCACCGGTCGGCGAGCCGTTCATCCCCAAAAGAGGCGGGGGCGGCGGCGCCTCGATTGGCGACTCGCTGGGCGGCTATGGCCCAGGTACGGTTCCGGACACGCTCCGGCCTGGACAAGCCATTCTAGTGAAAGCCGGCAGCGACCTGGTTCTGCAATTGCACTACACGGCGGATGGAAAAGAGAGTGACGATATCAGCAAGGTCGGTCTGATTTTCGCTAAGGAGAAGCCCACCGCGCGGCTGGCGATGCTGTCCGCGATGAATCCCAGATTCGCCATTCCGCCAAACGATTCCAACTACGAAGTATCGGCCAAGGTCACGCTCCAGAGGGATTCAACCTTGATGTCCATGCTTCCGCACATGCACCTGCGCGGCAAGGACATGAAAATGACCGCGACTTTTCCGGACGGCAGGACCGAAACGCTGCTGAGCGTGCCCCACTACAGCTTCAGTTGGCAGCTTTCCTACTATCTGGCGAATCCGCTGTTCCTGCCCAAGGGCACCACCATCGAAGCCGTCGCTCACTTCGACAATTCGGCGAACAACCCGTCCAATCCGGACCCCTCGAAGGAAGTGCATTTCGGCGAACAGAGCTGGGATGAGATGATGTTCGGCTTCTTCACCGTCGCGGTGGCGCCGGACGTGACGCCGATGGATCTGATGCGTCCTCCAAAGCCGCAGCCGAAGGCCACCGGCGCGGGTAACTAGGGCCTCAAACACTCGACTCCGGAGGGCCGGCGCGAAAGCGAACCGGCCCTCGCACGTTTCCGAGCCGCGGCCGTGAGGGAGCGGTTGCGGCGGAATTTGAAAGTAACTGACGGATGCGCCGTCATCCAGGAGTTATCCGCTCTTTGATCCGCTGTCGGTGGTAGCATGAGGCTGCCATGCTCCATAAACTCAGCCTCTTCATTCTGACCATCGCGATGGTGCTGCCGTCCAACGCCCAACTCGGCAAAGTACTGGAGGGTCTTAGTAACCGCGGTGGACCAAGCGATTCCAAGACCGCTTCCGGACTTAAAGAAGCCCTGCAGATCGGCGCCGACCACGCAGTTGCCCTCACCGGCGCCACCGACGGGTTTTTCAAGAACGAAGCCATCAAGATTCTCCTGCCCGATAGACTCAAGACCGCCGAAAAGGGATTGCGTCTGGCGGGCATGGGGGGCAAGATTGATGAATTCGAGCTCAGCATGAATCGCGCTGCTGAAAAGGCCGCTCCTGCCGCCCGCGGAATTTTCAAGGATGCCCTGTTACAAATGACCTTTGACGATGTCCATAAGATCTTGACCGGCGGGAACACTGCGGCCACGGAGTACTTCAAGGCAAAGACTTCGGAAAAACTCACGGCTTCTTTCAAGCCGACCGTCGAATCAGCGATGGAGGAAACCGGCGTGGTGAGGCAGTATCAGCAACTCGCCGGAGGTATACAGTCGCTTCCCTTCGGGCGCAGCCAAAGTTTCAACATTACCGATTATGTGGTTGGGAAGGCCCTCGACGGACTTTTCTATATGCTCGGCCAAGAGGAAAAGAAGATTCGCACGGATCCCGCCGCGCAGATCACTCCACTGCTGAAGGAAGTTTTTGGCAAGCGTTGACCACGCTCAGTTGGCGGTGCGGCGGGGCTATCCCGCTCCGGCTAATTTCTGGCTGTCAGCTTGATTTCCGCCGTGTCGCCCCGTATTTCAAACGTCGTGCCAAAGGGCTTTGACGCATCGGCCAGGCGTTGGAGAATATAACCCGCTCTCGCACCCGCCGCCGGCGAGGGCAGGCCGCGCGTGTCCAGGAACTGGTTGTTGGCGTACTCATCGTGAATATCGGGCTGGCCCTCGCCCACGTAGTTCAAGACGATGGGCCGGATCGAGATCGATTGCAGTTTCTTCCCCTGGAATTGAAGGTATGCCACCGCGCTCTCCCAGCTCATTGGTTCGTGGATGTACGTAAGTGTCGGCGGCAGGTTGTAAATGAAGTTGCCCAGATCGTAAAAAATGGGACGGCCGCGATAGATCTCCACGCCGTGCAGCAGCGGCGCGCCGTGCATGACTACGATGTCCGCGCCCGCATCCACCTCCGCATGCGTCCACTTCTTGAGCCAATCGTTTGGGGCCAGCCGCTCCTGCATCCCTTCGGTGAAAATCGTCGCGAACGAGCGATTGCCGAAGACGTGGTTATGCTGGTACACGATCACGAGATCCGCGTGCCGGCGGGCGTCGCGAATGCTTTGCAGGATGCGTTGCGAATCCTCCCGGTTCGGAGTGTTTCCGGGCGCGCCGGGCAAATCGGCCGTCGCCTCATTCTGCTTGCCGCCGGCTTGGACGCGAAGCTCATTTACGCCCGGCCGGTCCGCCGTGGCGCTTCCTCCCGGCGCAATCAGGCCCGATGCACTCGCTATCAGCGCAATCGTGCCCTTCGGTGTGTGTAGATAAGCCGGCGCCGCGGCTTCGGCCAGGTTGTTTCCCGTTCCGGCATGAACGATCTTCCGTGCGTCCGCTTCCCGGATCGTGTTCTGAATGCCCGTAACCTTCAGATCGAATGCATGGTTGCAGGAAAGGGCCAACAAGTTGAAGCCGAAAGTTGTCAGCGCATCCAGCGCTTCAGGAGGAGCGAGAAACCCTCTACCCTCGTGGACCCTCTCGCCTTTTTCGGCGACCGTGGCTTCAAAGTTGGTGAACACCACGTCGCCCTTCAATAGGCCCTGTATCACCGGCGCCGCGGCCGGTGCGGTAGCGCGGATATCCGACCGGATCATCGACTGCCCCGTCAAGGTGATCATTATCGGAGCCGGCTGCGGGCGCTGCGCGGAGCCAATCGCACACACGATTGCGAACAGAACTGCGAGGCACGCCGCTCTCGCCGGGATCCGGCCAGTCATCGTCCGTAATCTTGTAGCTTTCAGAGAGAGCATGTGGGGCGGACCCCAGGTCCGCGGCCGACGCCCCCGTCGGCCTTTGGTTTGCATTTGGACAGCCGGACCCGGGGTCCGGCGCGGACGGGGGCGTCCGCCCCACTTTTACTGGTCGATATTTCCGGCGCACTACACTAGAACCGGAACCTCGCCGACAGGATCACCCGGCGCGCATCCACGCCCTGCGTGCCCGTAATGGTGCCGAACGCCGCATTGGTATTGGCGCCCGTCGCAAAGTTCAGGTTGAGCGTCGTGTTCGGATTGCCTGGATTAAAGTGGTTGAGCGTATTGAAAGTCTCGACCTTCAGTTCCAGAATCCGCTTTTCACTCCCGAGGTGGAAGTCCTTGGCGAGGGCCAAGTCCACGTTGAATACGCCCGGGCCGTAGAACAGCGTCGGAGGCGTGTTGCCAATGCCCAACGATGTGGCCGGCGGCAAGGCGAAGTCAGCCTTGTTGAATGGGTATTGCAAGCGCGGATCGGCGGTCGCGGATGGGTACTGCCCGGAGGGGAGAAACATGTCGGCAATATTGTTCGAATTCATCTGGCAGCGGAACGGGATGCCGCCGGTCGGAGTCCCGGTCCAGTAGCCGATCGGGGCGCTCACCGCCGTACAACCAATGGTCAACGGACTGCCATAGAA
>DATDHK010000364.1:0-8805 GCA_036521635.1 Bryobacteraceae bacterium
AGAGCCACTCTCAACCTTAATTACGGAGAGATTTCCTGGCTCGGGGTGCTGGTAAACTTGGGCAACTGTTCTATAAAGTGCGCCGAGGAGATGGGTAGCTTTAGCCACAGCTACTATTGTTGGTTCTGTGGTTGTATAAACAATTTCTAACGAAATAATCTCAGGCGGCGGCACCGCGTGTGTTAACTCCCCTGGCATCGTTAAACGCTCAAATGCTTCCGCAGCTTCTACCATCAAGCGAAAGTTGGCGTTCGATGGCAGGTCAGCCCCGAACTCCCTAGGCAATCGACCACGCCGCGGTAGTTCCAGTTCGGGCGTCATCTCGCGCGCTGGGAAGTTGGCAAGCAAAATGGTCGCTAGGCGAGTAGGATATCCTGCATCGCAGAGATGGGCCAGCCCAAATGCATCTAGTATGGACTTTGCATTGGGATCTTTTGTAAGCTGAGGCTGAACTGCGGCGAACTCGTGCGTCGCAGTCAAGAGAACTTCGGGAGGAACGTGCTCGATCGAATGACCGCTGAAAAGCACCTCCTTGACCGTATCACCGAAGAGTGAATGTATCCATTTGATGGTGCGAATGACTTGCTGGCTTTGCATGGAGCTCCATTCGACGAATTTCTCAAGTCTACACTAAATGTGACCGCTGAACCGAATGCCGGTTGAGCTAGTGGAGGTTGAATTTGTCAGAGCGAGACATGTCTGACGGCTTCTGACGGCAAACGCAGATCTTGAATTTCCGAGGAGATGATGGCGAATTTGACTGATGAGTCTTGTTAGTGCCTTCGGGCACAGGGCGTTAAACGGACTTGGGTAACCATTTAGAATATGCTCGTGAGCTGAGATCTTGCTCGTTTAGGTAACAATTCCACAAAAAGGGCCGGGCTCCCTGCCCGGCCCTTCACACGGAGGAGGCGCAGCTTTATCTGGCGGCCAGCAAAGCTCGCAAATGGCGCGCCCGCTCTGGCGACCGAAGCTGGCGCAACGCCTTGGCTTCGATCTGACGGATGCGCTCACGGGTAACGTCGAACTCCTGCCCAATCTCTTCCAGCGTATGCTCGCGCTCGCAGCCGATGCCGAAACGCAGCCGGATCACTTTCTCTTCCTTCGGAGACAGGGTCTTCAGGATATTAGCGGTCTCGTCGCGCACATTGGAATCGATCACCGCGTCCACCGGAGAACCCACCCAGCGATCCTCAATCAGATCGCCCAGCGCGGATTCGCCGTCGCGGCCCACCGGCGTCTCAAGCGAAACCGGATCGCGCGAAATGGTCTTCAGCCGCTGGACCTTCTCCACCGGAATGTCCATCCGCCGGCTGATTTCATCGTTGGTCGGAGCGCGGCCGAGTTCCTTTTCCAGCTCCCGCGTCGCGCGCAGAAACTTGTTCATGCTCTCGTTCATGTGCACCGGAATACGAATGGTGCGCGATTGGTCGGCGATCGCGCGCGTGATGGCCTGCCGGATCCACCACGTCGCGTAGGTAGAAAACTTGTAGCCGCGCCGGTATTCAAACTTGTCGGCGGCGCGCATCAACCCGATGTTGCCTTCCTGGATCAGATCCAGCAAATGCAGCCCGCGGTTGACGTACTTCTTGGCCACGGAAACCACCAGGCGGAGGTTGGCCTCCACCAGATCTTTCTTGGCGCGCTCAGCTTCGAATTCGCCATGCCGGATCACCGACATGCTGTGCTTCAGGTCGCCCAAAGACGCCCCAGCCGCCGATTCCAGCTTACGAATTTCGCGGCGCAGCTCGCGAATACGAGCCTGGGCCGCAATCCCGGTCCGCCCCTCCAGCTTCCGCAGATCGGATTCGAGATGAATCAACTGCTCGACGGCGTGCTCGATCTCCTTGGCGAACTGCTTCCAACGGGAAGGCAGCCAGGGAAGACGGCGCATCCCGCGCGACAATTCCACTTTGCACCGGTTCAGCTTGCCCTGCCACCGGCGCCGGACTTTCTTGTTGCTGAGCGGAATGGAATCCACTTTATCGCCCAACTGCAGCAGGCGCTTGTGTAGAATCAGGATCTCGCCGAATTCATTGCGGACTTCCGCTTGCTTCTTAGTGTCGGCGGCGCTGCCTTCTTCGACATCGCCCAAATCGACAAAATTGTCCAACTCTTCGTCGCCGTGCTTCAACAACTCGGCGATTTCAGACACGCGCAATTGCACCAGCGCCGACCGGCTGGTCGACTTCTGCATGCGCAGCTTCCCGCGCTCCATGCGCCGGGCCAAATTCACTTCGCCTTCCCGCGTCAGCAGTGGGACAGCGCCCATTTCACGCAGATACACGCGTACCGGATCGTCGGTGTAAATCGACTCTTCGGCCTGCTGGGCCGCCGGAAACTCTTCGTCCTGAACTTCTTCGGGATGGAAGAAATTGGATTCCTCGTCAAAGGGAATCCCGAGGGGTTCATGACTATCCGTCAGAAATTGGTCTTCAAACTGATCCACCTGGATCCTCGTTTTTTGAATGCTCACGTTGACACTCGCGGACGCCAAATGCTGTTCGTCCTTTCCCGGGGGTATGCTAGAGTCATATACAGACTTCCACCTCCGGCGCTCCAGCCCTCGCCTTGCTTACCGAATGTAGGAGTCGATTATAACATCGATCTATCGCAATGTTAAGCCCCTATGTAGAAGATGTTTGCCTGACCGATTGGTTACAGGAAACTTAGCGGTTGCCGATCCAACGGCACATGGCTGTCTTAAGGACGCTTCTGGAGCACTAAATTCTTCAGTTCATTGAGGAAAGCTTCGACGTCCTGAAAATCCCGGTACACCGAGGCAAATCGAACGTAGGCGATCTTGTCCAGATGGCGTAGTTTCTCCATCAGCATTTCTCCTATGTCTGTAGTACTTATTTCCCGGTCGGCGACTTCGGCCAGATGCCCCTCCACCATATCCACGACCTCCGCCAGCTTCCCCATCGGTACCGGCCGCTTTTCGCATGCCTTCAGCAATCCCGAAAGAACCTTCTGCCGGTCGAACTTCTCCCGCCGGCCGTCCTTCTTGACCACCATGTACGGAATCTCGTCGCTTCGCTCGTAAGTGGTAAAGCGCCGTTCACAGCCCAGGCACTGGCGGCGCCGGCGAATGACATCGCCTTCTTTGCTTTCTCGCGAGTCGATTACGCGATCTTCCTTGAATCCGCAGAAAGGACAGGTCATAGCGGGATATCTTCCGGTAGATGCTTGAGTTTACTCCAATTGAGGCCCTGATGAAAGGCGCATGCGAGGCCAATTGGCACAACTACTACAAATGTAACAATCCAGATGAATAGGGCTAGCCCGGCGGCGCCTTCCAGCGACAACCCGTATATCTGTGTAAGTACAACAACAGAGGAAACTTGGATACCGCCGCCGATCCCTGGAATCTGAATAATGCTGCCGAACGAAACGAACCCAAGGAAAATTACTACATCTGTAAATTCAAAGGATGCCGTCGCCGGAAATGCAAGAAACAGAGTGTAGTAGCTGCCAATGATAATCGCCCACTCGATCCCCGTGTACATGACCAGCAGGGCCAGGGTCCGGACATTCCGGGTGGCCTCCATCCCCTGCGAGAACGCCGTCAGCATTTTTTCAAAACGAACCCACCGCTCTTCAGGAAGAAAAGTGAGGGCGCTCAGAATGCGCTTTTGGACCGGCCCGGCGAAATTGCGGAAAAGGATCAGGAAAATCAGGCAAACCGCCCCCAACGCACAGATAAGATAGCCGCCCACCCCCAATACCCATTGAAGGCTGGGGCCCACCGGCAGGTTGTGGGTATGGATCCGGGTCAGCGCAAAGCCAAACAACAGCAGGACTACCAGGAGGTCCAGCATACGCTCCAGCAGCCAAGCCGCGACCTGAGAGGAAAAGGGAATGCCGGAGCTGAGGGAAATGAGATAGGGCCGGACGAGCTCGCCGGCGCGCCCCAGCAGCACTACTGCCGTAAATCCGATAGCGGTGTCGTAGGTCAGCTTCCAGATCTTGAGCTTTCGGCCGAGCGGCCGAAGCATCACCTCCCACCGGAGGGCCCGGCCGGCATAGGTGAGCAGCATCAGGCAGATGGAAGCGGCCAGCCAGGTCCAATGGATGCTTTGGAATGTGCCCAGGAAGAGCCGCCATTGAAAGGAGGTTCCTCGCATCCTATACAGGATTGCCGCCAGGACGGCCACCACGGCCAGGGTGATCAGGAGGGAGCGATTCCGCCAGTTGGGAGAATCGCTAGTTTTTCGGATTGCCACGGTGTTCCTCGTATTCCTCGTATTCCTTGCGTTTCCCGTGTTCCTTTGTGTTCCCCGTGTTCCATCCCCCCCACCTGCTGTAGAATGTAGATCTTGGATTCAAAGTGAACTTCTTATCATAAGTCCTCGTTTTCATTAGTGGAAGCAGGAGATATAGAAGTTATGGCGACGGTGGCGATTTCCGCGGCAAAATGGAGTTGGCCGCCACCCTTTCAGCAGGCTCGGACGAGCAACAGCTTGGATGCCGACACCCAACTCGTAGAACGCTGTTTGAGCGGCCAGGACGCTGCCTGGGAAGAACTCGTCAAGTCGCAGACCCGGCGCGTGTACTCGATCTGCTATCGCTTTACCAACAGCGACGCCGAAGCGCAGGATTTGACCCAAGATGTTTTCATGCGGGTGTTCAAAAATCTGAAGAGCTTCCGGGCCGGCGAGGGTTTATTTGTAGTATGGTTGACCAGGCTGACGCGGAACCTGCTGATCGATCATTACCGGCGAACGCGATTGGAGCGCGCCACCGAGTCGATTGAAGATCAGACGAAGGTCCTGGAAGAAACAACGGCAATGCTCGCCAAGACCGATTCTATGCTGGCGGGCAGGGAAGCCAGCGAGCTGTTGCAGGCGGGTTTGCAGAAATTGTCGCCGGAACTTCGCGAGACGGTAATTTTGCGCGACCTGGAAGAATTAGAATATCGGGAGATCGCGGAAGTGCTGAACGTTCCGGAAGGAACGGTGAAGTCGCGGCTGAATCGCGGGCGGGCGGAACTCGCGCGGATTCTGAAGCGGCACAAGGTTCGTATATGATGACGTGCGCCGAGCTGGAAATCCTGCTGTGCGACTACGTGGACGGAACGCTCCGCGGTGCGGAGAAGACCGCGCTCGAGAGTCACCTGGCGGAATGCAGCGCGTGCGCGGAGCTGGCGAAGGATGTCGCGGGCGTGACGGCTTTCATCGATACGGTCGCAACCGCGGAACCGCCGGCCGAGCTGCTGACCCGAATCCTGCACGAGATTCCAACCGGCCGCCAGAAGCCGGATAGAGGATCCTGGTGGCGCAAGCTGTTCGGCGGCTGGGTGAATACGGTGTTGTCGCCCCGCTATGCCATGGGCATGGCGATGACGGTTCTTTCGTTTTCGATGATCGCGAAGTTCGCCCACATTGAGCCGGGCAAGTTTACGCAGGCGGATCTGGATCCGGTGAAGATCTGGGCGGGTATCGACGATCGCGCGCATCGCACCTGGGATCGCGCGGTGAAGTATTACGACAACCTGCGGCTGGTAATCGAAATCCAGTCGCGCTTGAAAGAGTGGACGGATCAAGACGCGAATCAAGCCACGACAGATAGCAACAAAGACAAGCAGCATTCGCAAGGCAGCGGGCAGAAGCCGGAAGCCGGAACGAATCAGAAGAGGAACTAAATCATGAATTGCATGAATCATCCGGATATCCCAGCGGTCGCGTACTGCCGGAGCTGCGGCAAGGCGCTTTGCGAAACTTGCCAACGGACTGCCCAGGGAACGGTTTATTGTCAAGAGCACGTGCCGGCGTTTGCGGCGGCGGGTCAGCCCGATCCATCGCCCTACACCGCGCCCAGCGCCACGCCGCCTCCGCTGGCCGATCCGGGCGCTTCGCCGGGGCTCGCATTTTTGCTCGGCCTGATTCCCGGCGTCGGCGCCATTTATAACGCCCAGTATGTCAAGGGTCTGATCCACGTGATCGTGCTCGGCGTCCTCATCAGTATCGTCAGCAACGGCGACAGCGCCGGCGGCCTGGAACCGCTCTTCGGAATGATGATTGGCGTGTGGGTGTTTTACATGGCGTTCGAGGCCTACCACACCGCCAGGAAGCGTCAGATGGGACAGCCGGTGGAGGAATTCTCGAGTCTGGTATCGTTGCGCGGCCGGCCGCATCAGTTTCCCGTGGGCCCGGCGATTCTCATCGGAGTGGGGCTGTTGTTCCTGCTGAACAACATGGAAATTATTCGCTTCAGCCAGGTCATGCGTTACTGGCCGGTCGCTTTGATCGCGTTGGGCGCCTACATGCTTTACGAGCGCGTCTCTTCGGCGGCCCCGCACGGCAATTCCGGCCCCGGCATAGGGGAGGCCACGCATGAACGAAACTAGCGCCAGTTTGATTCAAGCCATTCGCGGCCCGCTCATGCTGATCATGCTGGGCACGCTGGTAGCGATGGACTATTTTGGTGTGTACGGCTTCGGGCGCACTTGGCCGATTCTGATAATCCTGTTCGGGATTTTGAAACTGCTCGAAAAGATTGTCGCCCGGCCCCAAGCGTATCCCGACAACCGGCCGCCCGGGGGGAGCGCGATATGAAACGAGGTTCGGTGATCGGACCGCTGATCCTGATTGGTATCGGCGCTCTTTTCCTTCTGCGAAATCTCTGGCCGGAGATTCAAATGGCGGATTTCATTTCCCGCTATTGGCCGTTCGTGCTGATCGCATGGGGCGGATTGCGGCTGGTGGAAATTCTGCTGTGGGCCATCATGTCCAAGCCGATTCCGAAAAACGGCATCTCCGGCGGCGAGTGGGTGCTGGTGCTTTTGATCTGCATCATCGGCGGCGCCATGTATACCGCGCGCCACTATGCTTCCTGGATACCAACCGGCCGCGCCTGGCGAGGCATGGTGGTGGACATGGGCGAGAACTACGACTACACGTTCACGGCCTCCGAGCAGCCGTGCGCCAAAGGCTGCCGAGTTTTGATCGAGAATTTCCGCGGCAACGCCAAGATCACCGGCTCCAAGGACGCCACCACCGTGAAGGCCAGCGGACGCGAAACGATTCGTTCGTTCCAGCAGGCCGAGGCCGACAAGGCCAACAAGGAAACACAACTTGAATTGGTGCAGCAAGGCGACCAGGTGATCGTGCGCACCAATCAGGACCACGTGAGCGACCGCATGCGTGTTTCCGCCGATCTGGAGATCACGGTTCCTATCGGTTCCTCCGTCGAAGCGCACGGACGCTTGGGCGATTTCGACATTCAGAACATAACCGGCGCGGTGGATATCAACAGCGATAACGCCGGAGTGCGTCTCGAGAATATCGGCGGCAACGTCCACATCGATCTGCGCAAGAGCGACATCATTCGCGCGACCGACGTGAAAGGCAATGTGGATCTGAAGGGCCGCGGGCAGGACGTCGAGCTTCAGAACATCACTGGACAGGTAACCGTGGGCGGCACTTACGTAGGCCAGATTCAGCTCCGTAATCTGGCGCAGCCGCTGCGTTACGAAGATCCGCAAATCACGCTGAATCTCGAGAAGCTGCCGGGCCAGGTGCATATGCGCCTGGGCGAATTTACGGCCGACAACGTTGTTGGACCGGTCCGCCTGAGCGCGCGTTCGCGCGACATCAATCTCTCGGACTTCACACAGTCGCTGGATCTGACGCTGGAGCGCGGCGACATCACCTTGCGGCCGGGCAAGAACGCGCTGCCGAAGCTGGAAGTGCACACGCGTTCGGGCGACATTGACCTGGCTTTGCCTGCTGGAGCCAAGTTCGACCTGAAAGCCTCGACCGATCGCGGCGAAGTTCACAACGACTATGGCTCGCCGCTCACGATGGACGATTCGCACCGCGGCGCTTCGATTACCGGATCGTCGGGCGGTGGTCCGCAGATGCGTTTAGAGACCGGCCGCGGCGCGGTCACGGTGCGCAAGGCGAGTGCCGAGGACGTAACTTTCCCGAGTATTCCGTCGGCGCCGGCGCCTCCGAAAGCACCGATAAAACAGTAGACTGTCCACTTAATGACGTGTCCGATCAGCGAGCAAGAACGAGCCGGGCGGGAGCAAGCGCTTGTTGCCACCATCGCCAATCTTCGAATCGAAGATCTTCACGTAGATGACGAATTGAAGCACATATTCCAACGGCACGTGGATGGTGAGATCGGCGACAACGAACTGGGCGCCGCGATAGACGAGCTGAATGAGGGACGGTTGGGACCCTACCTGTATCCCGGAACGGACGTTCTTAGGAGCGGTCCAACTAGCCGTCTTCGAAACGGCTAAAACCGCTCAGCGCAATTACGAACTCCTCAAGAATCCTCGCCTGGAACCCCACTATCATATGTTGTCCACATCATATGGACTACATGTCATATTATAAGAGTGAGCTGGATTGTCGAGATTGGCGATGAGTTCAAACCGGAGTTCTTCGCGTTGAAGGAAGAAGTCGGCTGCGCGATCCGACAGGACGATCGTCATTTACGACGATTTGCGCAGAGCGGCTTTTTTGCGGCGGCGCGCGTGGGCCTGGAGATCGGCAATAGCATCGTCGGCGGCCGCGAACGGACCGTGTATGCGACCGTTCTTGATGTCCTCCAACCCTTTCGCGATGCCGCGGTCGATCACCCGGCGCTGTGCGGGCGTGTATTCGTCGTCTGACGCCTGCAATTTCGGAAGGATCGTGATCACTCTGCCCGACACTTTGAATTCGAGCTTGTCCCCATTCTTAAGGCCCGCCCGCCGGCGTATGGCTGGAGGTACGACAAGTGGCGTTTTATTTTTGACGATGACGGTCATGCCAGTCGCTTTCAGTGTAGGGGCATGAGCAGCGTCGGTCA
>DATDHK010000365.1:0-8438 GCA_036521635.1 Bryobacteraceae bacterium
ATTATTGCAGAGCTTTTTTGTGGGACAGGGTAGCAACCTGCGGCCGATTGGCAATCGGCCAGTAAATGATTCCGAATTCAATAGCAGGCGGATTACCAATCCGCCGCAGGTTACCAACCTGCCCCACACGAATCTAGAAGCGGATGCGCAGGCCAAACTCCATTTGGCGGGCCTGCGAGCCGTTGGCGCTGGTCGCCTGATTGGTCACCACTCCCCATGCAGCCGGGCTGTCGATGTTCATCGTCGGATTGGCCGGCTGGAAGTGATTCAGGAGATTTGAAAACTGGATCATCAATGTCGCGCCGATGTGCTCCTTGATTCGAATGTCCTTGGTTACGGTCGCGTCCAGGTTCCAGGTTGGGAAGCCGCGGATCACGCCCGCGCCGCCGTCCGTAGTATCGAGCCCAAGAATCGGGCGGCGGAATTGCGCGCAAATCGCGTTCGGGTCGGCGAACATATTGATGCCCGATCCGCCGCGCGAAGGATTGCCGTTGAGGCCGCAGCCGCTGGGGACCGAGACATTGTAATACGCCGAGTTGCCGCCGGTGAACGGCGCGATCAAAACAGCATTCTCATTCGCCGTGTTGCTGTTCCCGTAAACTTCCCCGAACGCCTGTGCGTTTGAATTTGCGCCCGTGGACACGCTGACCTGGAGCGGAGCGCCGCTCTGGGCCGTGAACAGCGGAGCGATGGCCCATCCGCCCAACACGCGTCCCAGCGCGCCTTTCTGATCTTTGAAAAACGGCGATTGGTACAGGATGGTCATGTTGTATACGAACCGCACGTCGAACGACTGAGGTCCATAGGCGGCGTGCAAATTCCACGGGTCGATCACCGTAGACGAACTGCCGCTTTGATTCACGATTCCGGTTCCCATGGCACGGCCCCAGGTGAAGTTGGAGCGGCTGGTCAAGCCATGCCAATCCCTGGCCGTCAAGGTGAAGAACGCGGCGTTGTAATTTCCGAATCCGTTGCTGGTGGACAATTCGAGAGCGGTCAACTGCTGGCCCACGTTGCTGCCGGCAATGGCCGGCGAGCCGAGCAGCGTGCGGCCCAGCGTCCAGGAAGGCGCGGCGTTGAGCGCGGTCCAGAGATTGTAAACCAGCGTGCCCCTAATGTTGGTGAGCTGGTTCGACGCCACGGCCGCGGTGCAATTTGCAAACTTCGCGCAATACGCCGAACTGCCGCCGCCCAGCGCCGCTTCAAAGAACGGCTGGCTGGTGACCGGCTGCCCGCCCGTCACTTGCTGATAAAGATTCGCGTAAGCATTGGCGAAGCTCTGGCCGTTGAGCGTGGTCATATACGGTACCGCGTCGATGTTGATCAGCTCGTATTCATTCTTGATGGTTCGTCCGATGTAGCCCGCTTCGATCACGATCTTCGACGAAAGCTGGCGCTGGATGGTGAAGTTGAAGGCATCGGAGCGGTCCTGCTTGAATTTCGAATCGAGCAATGCGCCGTCGCCGGCCGTCGGGCTTCCATTTACGCCTGGGAAATAGGGCTGCGGCAGAGTCTGCGGTAAAGCCAGAACTGGAGCGGTCAGGCCGTCCGTTTGTATGCGGAACGATGTAGTCGGATCCACGCCCTGCTGCCCCAAACATTGTCCGCTTCTGCTCGGGCTGACGCATTGCATCACCTGGCCGATTCCGACGCCGTTGGCGGGAACGCCGGCCATGCGGATGCCTTGCGTCCGTCCGTAAATCCGGGCGTAACCGCCGCGAATGACGGTCTTGCCACGGCCGAAAATCGTTCCCAGAATGCCGCTGTCGAAGTTGGGATTCCAGGCAGCCGCAATGCGCGGGCTGACTCCGCCATAGAACGGATCGAACGGATACTTCGGATGCGTCGGGACATTCTGGATGGTGGCGAATGAAACGGTCGGATTGTACACCTGTCCCTTCAACGCCGCCTGTTTCTTCGAGTCCATAAAGGTGTCGAAGCTCAACGGGCTGCCCTGCGGATCCAGGAACATCACTTGCTTGCCGTCCGGCGAATAGGGCGGCATGTCCAGCGTGTACGCCAAACCATAAGTCAACGTAAATGTCGGCTTGATGTGCCAGCTATCGCTGAAGTACAAATCGTACTTCGGAAGCACCGCATGAATATAAATCGGGACGCCCACCGGGTTCAACGTGAGATTCGGCAGTGTGCGCGTGTACAGCGCCTGCGTTTGGGAAACCATCCCCAGCACCTGCGAATAAAGCGTGTTCCAGTTGGTGATTTGTCCGGTTGGCAAACCCACCGGCTGCACGCTGGACGGAAAAGCGATGCTGCCGTTGGTGATCTGGTAGACCAGCGCGGCGTCAATGCCGATGCCGTTGTCGTTGCGCGTGAAGAAGTCGAAGTTGCGCTGAATCGAGCCTCCGAACTGGAACAGATGATTGCCATGCAGCAGGCTGAGGTCGTCGCGATACATCGTGTCATGTCCATCCCACTGGCGCGAGCGCGTGCTCTGCGAATCGACGTTATAAGGAATCAGCGCATTGATGCTCTCGCCGCCCATTTCCACCGCGCCGCCTAAGCCGGCGATCTGCGGAGGCGCGCCCACAGTGGACCACTGCCACTGATTGCGCAGGTAGCTAAAGTGAAAATCGTTGGTGAGGTGGGGCGTGATGGTGGTGGTGAGTCCGGCCACGATGTAGGACGGCTTCTGCGGCCGTGGGGCGCTGGCCGCCCCCATTCCCAGCGTGTTGCCCGGAAGCGCGCCGCCGATATCCACCTGCTGGGACGTCAACTGTGAATAGGAGTAATAGCGGTAGCTCGCCATGAAATGCCATTTGTCTCCGAAGTCGTGATCGAGACGCACCACGCCGAAATCCGATTTCTGCGGCAGAGCTACCGCGCTGAGATAGCCTTGCTGATTTATGCCGTCGACGCCCGTCGCGATGTATGTAAGATCGTTCGGCAAAGGCATGAACTTGTTCCAGATCTGTCCGACGATCGGATTCAGGCCGAGTCCTCGCGGATCGCAAGGGCCACCGGCGCACGTGGCGGGCTGGTAAGTAACTTTGCCCACCGTCACCGGCACTGAATTCAGATTGTAGGGCACGTAAGTGCCGGCGGCGTTAAGAACTTGAATCACACCGGCACGCAGCAGTTCCGACGGAACGGCGCGATCTAAGTTGATGGAGTTGGGGAAGCGATAGCCTTCATAGTTGACGAAGAAATACGTCTTGCCGCCCCAGAATTTGGGCGCGATCGGCCCGCCCAAAGTGCCGCCGAAACGGTTGCGGTGCGACTTGGGCAGCGGCGTGTAAGGCAGTCCAAGCTGCGGACTCGGCGTGTGATTATTTCTCCACAGATTCGCCGCGCCGACGTTGCTCGCGAAGTAGTGCTCGTACAGCGATCCGTGAAATTGATTCGTCCCGCGCTTGGTAACCATCTGTACCTGGCTGCCCGCCGCGCCGTTGAAATCGGCGGTCTGATTGGCCGTGCCAACTTTGAACTCCTCGATGCTCTCGACGGGCGTGGGAACAACACCAGAGGGAGTGCCGCCTGTCGCCGCGCTGCCGGCGAATCCGTTGCTGGGCACATAAGTGGAGTTGGTTCCCGACATGTCGTCGCTATTGTTGCCGCCGTCAAGCTGAAAGACGTTCTGGTCGGACGCCGCGCCCGCCACATTGCCGGTCGGAGAGACGCCCACCTGCAGGACGGAAAGTGCGGAGGCGTCGCGCGCGAGATTAGGAAGGTTCAAAATCGAATCGCCCGAAATGGTCGAGCCAACGGTGGAGTTCATGGTCTGCAACTCCGCGCCGGCCGACGCCTTGACTTCCACGGTTGTCGTGGTTGCGCCGAGTTGAAGCGAAACATTGAGCGTGAGCGACATGCCCACTTCCACTGTCTGCGCGGCAATTTTGGATTGGGCGAATCCGGTATGGCCGATGGTGACATCGTACACGCCGGGCGGGACGTTAATGAAGTTATAGCGCCCGGCCTCGTTCGTCGCCGCGGTCCGCGCCGTGTTGGTAGTGTTATCTATCAGCCGGACTTGCGCCCCCACTAATACCGCGCCCTGCTGATCGGTCACTTGGCCGGCAATGGTGCCCGAGGATGTGGATTGCGCCCATCCGTGGAAGCAAATCAGAATTGCGAGACACACGAACAAAGAAGACTCGTGCGCATTGAAGAGTCGACGGTTACGGTTCATATTTTCACCCCGGAATCTTACTTCGCGGTAACGATTTGGTTCATCATACACCCAGGGAGCGCGGGTATCAATGCTAAAAGTGAATTGGGGTTCAGGGCGTTTGGAATCGACAAAACCGGGTTAATGGGGCGGCAATCCCATTGTTTTAAGGCGCGGCGGGCGGATCGTCTTTAGCGCGCTCCACCACCAGGGTGAAATTTGCAACAAGCGCGGCAATCGCTCCCAGGGCCGCCAGCAGCGGCGCCGCGACCACTCCAACTGCCGCGATGCTCAGTGGAATTTCGAGAAAAGTTTGCCCTTTCTCATCCTTCAGAATGATCCGCCGGGCATTGCCTTCGTGGACAATCGACTTCACTTTCTCCACCAGATCGTGGCCTTTCACTTTCATTTCTTCAAAGAATGTTTTGTCCATGGCAAGGCAAGTGTAGCATCCTCGGGTGTAGAATTCTAAAGGCTCCGAAATGAATGCCGACCTTCTAGCAGCCGTGTTGGAACGGGCAGACGCGGCGATCATAGCTTGCGACTCCGAAGGAGCGATGGTTGTATCCAATGCCGCCGCCCGTGAACTTTTTGGCGCGGAGCCCCCGATGCACGCGCTTATCGAAAGCACATTGCGCGGCGTGGAGGTGGTGATGGATGCGCTCGCCCTAAACGGCGTCACGGTATTGGTGAGCGCGCAACCTTTGTTCGACAAGCAGGGAAACCGCATGGGCGCGGTTGCAACCTGCGCGCCTCTCTCGGGTGTTGTCGAAGCGCAGCGGCGCGAGGCGGAGGAGGCGCGCAAGCGGCTGGAGTTGCTGCTGGAATCGACCGGCGAAGGCGTTTACGGCATCGATACCGAAGGAAAATGCGTCTTCGTGAACGGGTCCGCGGCCGCGATGCTGGGCCATAGGCGCGAGGATCTGATCGCGCAAGAGATGCACGAGATCATGCATCACACCGACGCCGGCGGGCGGCCGTATCCGGTGGAAGATTGTCCGATTTACAGGTCGTTTCGGGAAGGGCGTGCGTGCCGCGTGGACGACGAGCTGTTTTTCCGGGCCGATGGATCGTCTTTTCCGGCGGAATATTCTTCTTATCCGATACTCGATCGGGGCGTGGTGCGCGGCGCCGTCGTGACATTCAGCGACATCACTTCCCGCAAGCGCACGGAAGCCGCGCTGCGCAAATCGGAAGCGAAGTACCGCAGCCTGTTTGAAACGGTGTCCGAGGGTATCTATCAGACCAGTCCCTACGGTGAGCTGTTGGCGGCCAATCGCGCGCTGGTTGAAATGTTGGGGTACAGTTCGGAGACCGAGCTGCGGGCCCAGGATGTAACCGACTTATATGTGGATCCGGAGGATCGCAAACGTTTGACCGCCGTTCTGGAACGCGACGGGATACTGGTGGACGCGGAGCTGCAGCTCAAGCGAAAAGACGGGCGGGTGATCACGGTGATCGAGAACTCGCGGGCGATTCGGGACGAGCGGAAGAGGCTCGTTTACTACGAGGGGACGCTGAGCCTGGCGCGGTAGCACAGGCATTCTTGCGTGTGGTTCTTAAGCGCCTATTTCAGAGCTTTCCTAGAAAGCGAAGCGCATTTGAAAGTCGATTTTGCGATTGTAGGTGGTGCTGGATCCGCCGCCGAACGGCCCGCCAAAACCACCGCCGGACAGGCTGAGCGACTGTCCGAAGAATGGCGACGACAAGTTGCCGTTCGGATTCGCAAAGTTTGGATGATTCAGCACGTTCTGCGCATTGACGCTCACGGTCAGATTGTACTTCTTGGCGGGCCCACCGCCGCCCGGTCCGCCTATCATTATCATGGGCCCGCCACCGCCGCCACCAGGAGGAGGTCCGCCGCCACCGGGGCCGCGCATCATTCCGCCGCCGCCAAATCCGCCTGCGTTGGTTTCCGCGCGATTCCCGAACGACCAGGTCTTCGCGATCCGAAGCTGCAACATTACACTGCCCGGGCCGCGCGCGAAGTTTCGCCCGATGACCGGAGTTCCAGGAGCGGGGCTTAGGTTGAAGCAACCGAATCCCGATTCAAATTTTAGGTTGCCCGTATTGCAATTCGCGGCGCCGGCTCCGGAAACCAGTGCCGGCCGTTCGCTCGCGCTGCCGTCATTGTTTGTGTCGCGGCCGGTAACAATGTTGTAAGGGCTGCCGCTGGAGGCCATCAGGAACGGGCTGATGCTGATGTTCCGCCAAAGCGGCAGGTTTGTTCCAATCACCGCCCGATGCCGAACGTCGCCGAAGCTCGACGGGCCATATTCGGCGCGCACGTTGTAAGGATCGGCAGGCACGCCGTTGTCGTCCTTGCCGTAAGAAAGTCCGTAAAATCCGAACAGGAACAGTTTCTTGTAATTCACGCTCGGACTGAAAATTAGCTGGTGGATGCGGCTGAATCCGGTGCTCTCGGTCAGTTCGCGCAATTGCTTGTCGCCGAACGGGAACACGCCCGCGATGGGTGCGTTGATGTTGCGCAAGCGCTGCTGATGAACGCCGCGATTTTCTACATACTGCGTGCTAAACCGGAAATACTTGTTCACCTGCCGGTCGATACCCGCGCTGAGCTGATAATTCCGCGGCGCGCGAATCTTGCTGTAGAGGATCTGCAATTGCTGCGGCTGCTGGCCGCTGGTGAGTGAAGCCGCGGATGGAATGTTGGGAAACGTATCCGGATTCAGCAGGAAAAAGGACTGCTGCGTCGTGCCGTTGAAACGCTCTGTCTGCAACTCAATAGAATCCGCGATGCGATCGTAGAAGACGCCGCCGCCCGCGCGAACTACCGTTTTAGCCGGCTTGGCCGCCGTGCCGCCGATTCCCCACGCGACTCCGACGCGCGGCGCCCAGTCGCCATAGTCGTGAATGTTGGTCTGCGTTTCGTAGCGCAGGCCATAGCTCAACGTTAGATTCGGACGCATCCGCCAATCGTTATTGACGAACAATCCGACGTCAAACTGGCCCACCGACGTCGAGGGAATTCCCGCGCTGAGGTTCAACTGCGAAGCGCCGCCGCCCAGCGCCCGGATGGCCGGACCAGAAAGTCCCATCTGCAAGAACAGCAGAGTCCGGCGGTAACGTTCGAGCGCGGTGAGATTGACCAGCGGCCCTGGAAGCGGGTGATTATTGGCATCGAGCTGTGGTCCGGTGTCGCCCAAAAATATGTAGGAACCGCCAAAATTATTAACCGACGTGTCGTTGATGAACGATTGCCGCAGACGGCCGCCCCACCGCAGGACTTGCGTTCCGCGCGTATAGGTGGTCATGTTGGTCAGTTCCCAGCGATTCTGGATATTGCCGGAGTTGCCAATCTGCGCGCCGCCGCCGGTGAAAGCATCCTGCACGCTGATGGAGGGCACAGTGTTGTCGCCGGTATTGGTTTGACTGGTGCGCATGTATTGAAAGCGAGTTTCGTTGACCGCCTTCACGCTGAGGATAGCGGTCTCGGTCACCTGCACCGAGTTTTCCGAACCTTCCGAATTGTAGGCGCGCGTCGCCAGATTGAATCCACCGATGCCCTGTTTTTCAGCCGAATTGCTGGAGTATTGATAGCGCACCACCAGCGTGTTGCTGGAATTGAGCGTGTAATCGATACGCGGGCTGATGCTGGTGCGTATTCGCGGCGTTACGAGGGCCTGATTCACCGGGACCAGGTTCAAACTGTTGTCCAGCGTCGTCGCGATAATGAATGCGTTCTCGTCAATGGCGCGCCGTTCCATGTTGAACGCGTAAGACGCTTTATTCTGCTTGATCGGCCCTGTGAGGCTGATGCCAAAAAACTTCTGCTGATAAGGCGGCCGATCCGATTGTGTAAGCAGCGGGCTGCGCGAATTGAAAAT
The DNA here is from genome assembly GCA_036521635.1 of Bryobacteraceae bacterium. GTDB lineage: Bacteria > Acidobacteriota > Terriglobia > Bryobacterales > Bryobacteraceae > Palsa-89. Next base: position 7,975 of record DATDHK010000365.1, read on the forward strand.
CTCTTTGTTGAATTGACCGAAGAACTGGCCGTGGATTTTATCGGCGCCAGGCTTGGTGAGAATCTCGATGCGGCCAAATCCAGGGCGGTCGTATTCCGCGGAAAATGGATTTGAATTGATGCGAACTTCGCGGATGGAGGACTTCGGAGGCATGGCGCCGCCGGTGAAACCGTCGATGTAGATCTGTCCGCCGTTGGGACCGGCGCCGGGGCCGGCCATGGCTTGCAGCTCCTGCTGAAGTTCGTCGGGATCGTCGGAAAGGGCGGCCAGTTCCTTTTCGCGCAATACCAGCGCGGTGCCGTTGGCGGTAGGGTCGGTGCTGACGCTGTTGGCTTCGTCCTCTACGTTCACTACCTGCGATTCGGCTTGAATTACGAGCTGCGAGTTCAGCTCTGTTGCGCCGGCGATGTCGACGTCGGCCTTCTGATCCACGCTGAAGCCCTTGGCGATCATGCGCACTGTGT
>DATDHK010000366.1:0-7943 GCA_036521635.1 Bryobacteraceae bacterium
GAGCGTCCCGCCGGATTCCAGGGTCTTCTGGATGGCCTTCTGGTCTTCCACCGCCGCCTTCAGATCGAAATTCACGGGAAGAGGCTCACCCAAACGCACGTGCTGATGCTGGGCCGAATCGCGCTTCTGCCCGTCCACGAAAACGCTCACCGTGAACGTGCCGCCAATCGGCAGCCCGTTGTAGATGTAGTGGCCCTTTTTATCCGTCTTCGCTCCCTTGAAAGTGCCCTTCATGTCCTCGCGTTCGATAAGAATCTGCGCGCCAATCAGAGGCTTGCCATCCGGCCCTTTCACGTCGCCCTCGATGGCCGTGAACTGGGCCCACGACGCGGATGTAAACATCAAAAAGCAGAAAGCGAACAAAATGTAAATGCGCGATCTGGCGGCCATAACGGTGCCCTCCCAAGAAGTTGGTCTCTTAAATTTCAGAATACTACTACGGTGGTGGCTGGTGGGCAGTAGGTGGTCGGACGTTTTTCCTACCTCCTACCACCTACCTCCCACCACCCTTTTACTGATACTTGACGGTGAGCACGATGGCCTCTCCATAAGCGATGACGCCCGAGTTGAGCGTTCCCTTAGTCAGCGGCGCGGTGAAGCTGGCGAAACCGCCGGTGGTGATTCCAAGGGAGGCGAAGGCCGTTTCACCATCCGATGCATTGCTGGATGGAATTTGTTGTCTTATCGCGGCCGGAACCACGGCCCGGCCGGCCGAGGCCGGAGCGGCGCAGTAAAAACTCTTGGCGCGCGATTTGGACGGGTCCTTCGCGTTCACGACGGTGGAATTTCCAAAGACTGTGAGAACTGGGTTACTTCCAGATAGATTCCCACCGGTCCATACGATGGTGAGATCGGATTGAGGTACGGTTGAAAAGTTACCGCGATTTGTCCAATCCAGGTTTTCCGGCAGAGTGATCTTGGCATTGAAAGCGCCTACATCCACGCCTCCGCTGCCCGAAATCGAGAGGGCCCCGGGGCCTAGAATTGGATGAGGTTGTGTGAACACAGACAGGTATCCCCCGGTATCCTGGCGCAGAATGTTGTCATTGCCGCCCGGAGCGGTCACGCTCATCGCCAACGGATCGGCGATAAGTTCTTTGCCACCGATAAGGCTGAAATCGGGGGCCATGAAACCACTTCCGGTATTCGACTGATCAACTGCCACGCAGCCGTTCAACGGCGCCGGGTATGGGGCCGTACCAAAGGCGACAGGAATGCGATTATACATCTGAAAAACGCCGTTTGAGTTTACGTTGTCGAATAATCCTCCAGCCCCTTCAATGGAACCGCCAAATATAGCTAAAAACGCTCTGAGCACCTGAAAAAGCCCAACGTTCACTGTTCCACCACTATCCAGGGTAGCCAACGAACTCTGCGTCAAGCCCAACGGGTGCGTGCAAACGGAACCGGTGGCCGCGATGGACAATACGAAATCCTGGCTGACCTGGCCGCTGGCCGTTACAGCCGCTGGAACGTAGCATCCGGTGGTGACGTCGGTTGGGATTTTGAAATTGATCTGATCCAGGCCGGGAAAAGCGGGCGAGCGGCCGGCATAATCGGGTGTGACCACTTTGCCGGCAACGGTCACCACCACGTTGGAACCCACCTGCACCGCTCCCGGCGGAACGTTGTCCGCCCCCGCGATCGCGCCCAGTCCGGTCGCATAAAGCACGATCGTTTCTCCGGGCTTGGCGGCCGTGGTCAACAGAATCGGGGAAGAATCCGTCCCGTGCTGCGAGGCCGCCGGACCGGTGCCTTGCGCGTTCGCGGTGAAAATTCCAAGCTGCGATTTGACCACCGTAATCGTGGCCGGTGGACTGGTCTTCCCGTTGTAGGTCACAGTCACACTGGCGTCGCCGGCCGGCGCGGTGGAGGGCAAGATGGCCGCCAATTGCCCGGCCGACGTATAAACCACAAAGGCATTTACGGTCTTCCCTCCCCCAGTGATCGCGATGGACGTTCCATTGGCGTCCGGCACGCTGGTTGGCAGAGGCAAGCCGGCGGCGAACGTCAGCGCGGCCGGGCCCATCCCGCTTCCGAAAACCGCAAAAATGGAGCCTTGCGCAATAATATTGTTGCCGATGGATGCGCCGCCGGCATCTTTCGGCGCCACCGCATAACTGGCGGCATTCACAATACCGTTAATCACCGGTTGGGCAAACGCGGATGAAATAACAACAAAACCAACAGCTAGAAATCTTTTAGGCCGCATATGCTCTACTTTACTACCAGTGGCCGGTGACCGGCGGAGGCGCCACCCACCACTGACCACAAGCAACCGTCCACGTCCGCCAAGCATCTAAGGTGTGTGCAGCGGCAACGGTCCACTTTCCTTAACAGCCCCCGCGTTCCTCGTATTCCTTGTGTTCTAATTAAAGGAAAGAAGTCCCGGGGATTTCCAGTTATGCGGGGAATGTTACCGTTCCTCTTAACGGCGGCTTGCCTTTTGGGGCAAGACCAATTGAAGCGCGCCGAGGAACTTTACGACAAGACGGATTACAGGGCGTCGCTGGCCTGGCTGCGCGAGCTGCCGTCGTCCCATGCCGCCCATTATTTGATGGGCCGCGACCACTTTATGCTCGGCGAATATAAAAAAGCCACGGATTCATTCCAAAAAGCCGTTGCGCTGCAACCTTCGAAGTCGGAGTATGCGCATTGGCTGGGCCGGACTTTTGGGCGTCGGGCTGAGACTTCGAATCCGTTCGCCGCGCCGATGTATGCCTCCAAGGCGCGCCAGTTTTTTGAGCAGGCCGTCGCGCTCGACCCGGGCAATGAGGAAGCCCTGAACGATCTCTTCGATTACTATCTGCAGGCCCCCGGATTTCTGGGCGGCGGATACGACAAAGCCGAAGCCGTGGCCAGGCGCATAGCCCAGCGGAACGCGGCCGAGGGGCACTTCGCGCAAGCCCAGTTGGCGGACAAGCGCAAGCAGTTCGACACCGCGGAGCAGCAACTGCGGCGCGCCATGGAGCTGGCGCCTCGCCAAGTCGGCCGCGTCCTGGACCTGGCGAAATATCTGGCCAAGCGCGGACGCTATCAGGAAAGTGAAGCCACTTTCGACAAGGCCGAAAAGCTTGCGCCCAATGCGCCGAACGTGATGTTCGCGCGGGCGCACGCCTACATCCAGGAAAAGCGAAACCTGGACCAGGCGAAGATTCTGCTGAAAAAATACCTGAAAAGCAATCTGACGCCGGACGATCCGCCGCGCGAGCTAGCCGAGAAAATGCTCAAAGAAGTTCCGGGTTCCTAAGCTGGAATGCAGAACTTCAGCGAGTCCTTACGCTTCAGCCTGCAAGCGCTTCAGGCCAACAAATTCCGGACATTTCTAACCGCGCTGGGCCTGGTGATCGGCAATGCGTCGGTGATTCTGGTGGTCACCATTTCCATCACCAGCCGCGATTATATTCTCGATCAGATTCGCGGCATCGGCTCCAATCTCATTTACGGGCAGTACGCCGCGGGCACGAATACGTCGACCAAAGTCGACGCCGATTTCATCAAGCTGGCCGACGTCGAAGCGGTCCGCAAGCAACTGGGTCCGCGCCTGATCGCCGCCACCGGCGTCATGACCAACTATGGCCGCTTGCTGATCAACGGCAAGGAGCAGGATGTTTCGGTCATTGGCTCCGACGAGCAATATCCGCTGGTGCGCAACATGGTGCTGCTCTCCGGCCACTTCATGGACGACAACGACATTCAGCAGCGTCACAAGGTGGCGATGCTGACGGAAAAGCTGGCGCTGAAATTGTATGGCAGCACCTCGGCCGCCGTCGGCCAGATCGTCAAGCTCTACGGATTGCAGTTCACCGTGATCGGAACTTTCAAGGAGCGCACCGGAACTTTCGGACTCTCGGAAATTACCAACGAAACCGTTCTGATGCCCATCACGGTGATCAAATATTTCACGACCGTGGAGCGCATCGATCCGATGTACGTGCAGGCCCGCCTGGCGTCGGACGTGCAGCCGCTCACGGCGGCCATCAAGCAAGTGTTGGAAAGCCGGCACCGCGCGGGCGCCAGATACGACGTTGAAAACCTTTCCGCAATTCTGGAAACCGCGCGAAAAATCGCCCTGGTGCTGACGCTGGTGCTGATGGTGGTGTCGGCCATCGCGCTCGTTATTTCCGGAATCGGCATCATGAATATCATGCTGGTGACGGTGACGGAGCGCACCCGTGAAATCGGTTTACGGATGGCCGTGGGCGCTTCGCGGCAGGCCGTTCTGGAACAATTCCTGACGGAGGCGGTGGTCATCAGCCTGGCCGGTGGATTGATCGGCATTCTGATCGGCATCTCCATTCCATTGAGCGTCCGCTTTTTCACCGACGACATCCGCGTGCCGATTTCCTTTACCTCGGTGGCGGTGGCTTTTGGCGTGTCGCTGTTCGTCGGCGTGGTGTTCGGAATGCTGCCGGCCAACCGCGCATCGCAATTGAATCCCACGGAAGCGCTCAGATACGAGTGAACGGGTTGCGGATTTCTACCCCGCGAATACGCCGGCCGTGTTGCAAATCCTCCGTCCAGAGAATCGCGCACTCACCTGCGATCGCGGAAGCAACAATCAAGGAGTCGTAGAACGAAAACCCCGTCTCGCTCGAAATCGAGAGGGCCTGCGAGTAGAGGGACGGATCCGGAAACACCTCGCAAAGCGGCATCAATACGCGCGCCAGATAGAGTTCGCCTCAGGCACTTTCATTGGTTTGGCGAATTTCCAGTGTGCACTATTTTCGTGTGTTCTGATTTTGGAAATCCAGTTGGGGATCATTCTTCTCACTGCTTGTCCCTATAATTCAGCGGCGCCTTATGATCCGCCGGAATCCTCGACTTATATTCATACCCCGCCCGCCGTTGCTCGAAACTAGCCCGCGCGGCCCTCAATTGTTCGGGACTGGTAAACAGATCGATCCCCGTCAGCGCCATCGTTTTCGCCGCCACCACCATCCCCTTTCTCCCAATGCTCATCCCCGCGCACGCAGTGGATTGCCAGCTATGCGCCGGCACGCCGGGCACAAACGTCGCCGTGCCCAGAGCCGCCGTCGGAACAATCCAGCTCACGTCGCCGACGTCGCTCGAAGCCGAGAAATATCCTTCGGCCGGCGGATGAATCTGCTCCTGGCTTCCCAGCGGACTCCCGCGGTCCGGCGGCAGCGACTTGCGCAGGTTTTCCGCGAAAGCCTGCTCCTCTTTCGTATACGTCACGCCTCCGACCTGGTGCAGATTGCGATCCACCAGCGCGGCCAGCGCGTCGTTCGGCAGCACATTGTAGCTGCTGTCGATCAGTTCCATCTCCATGCGCGTTTCGCTGGCCAACGCGCCCGCCTGCGCGCATTTCACGATTCGATTCCAGATGCCGTCCAGAATCGGCATGCTGGGATGCCGGGCATAAAGAAACAGCTCCGCGAATTCCGGCACCACGTTCGGCGCCGATCCGCCGTTCGAAATCACGTAATGAATTCGTGTCGATTCGGGAACGTGCTCGCGCAGAAACTCCACCGCGTTGCCCATCAACATGACGCCATCGAGCGCCGACCGGCCGACGTCGGGCGCCGCCGCCGCATGCGCCGGCTTGCCGTAGAACCGGAATTTCGCCGACGTAATCGCCAGCGAACTTTGCTTGGAAGCGAAGTTGGAATCGCCGGGATGCCAGCTCAAAACGGCGTCGACGTCTTTGAACACGCCCGCGCGCGCCATGTACAGCTTGCCTCCGCCTCCTTCCTCCGCCGGTGTTCCGTAAAAGCGGATCGTCCCCGGAATTTTCTTGGACGCCAGCCAATCTTTGAGAGCTACAACCGCGAAGAGCGACGCCGTTCCCAGCAGGTTGTGGCCGCAACCGTGGCCGGGCGCGCCCTCGGCAATCGGCTTCCGGTCCGGAGTGGTGTCCTGCGATAATCCCGGCAGCGCGTCGTATTCGCCCAGCACCGCGATCACCGGCTTGCCTTGTCCCCAACTCGCCGTGAACGCGGTTGGAATTCCGGCGACGTTCTCTTCGACCGCGAATCCGGCCTGGCGCAATTCGGACTTCAAGAGATCCGCGCTCTTGTATTCCTTGTAGCCGACTTCGGCGAACTCCCAAATCTTGCGCGACACTTCGCCATAGTGCCCGGCGCGCGTGTCCATTTGCTGGAGAAGCGTTTCCTTGTCCCCGCCCAGCGCGGCCGCCGCGCAGATCGTCGCCGCCAAGAGTATGCGCATGTGGGAATGATAACTTAATAGATAGCCGTGCAAATACCCTATCGGCGGTATGCTCAGTGCGGCTGGATATTTTGTATGCTCAATACTTGGAGGGTTTTCTAATGAAATCGAGACTCTTGGCGGGATCGGCCGCCATTGCACTGTGCCTGAGCGTGGGCGGATGCAAGAAGAAAGTGGCTGCGGCGCCGCCGCCTCCGCCGCCTCCGGTCAATTCGACGACTTCGAATACTCCTACCAGGACCGCGCCGTCCGCACCACCGGTGAGCCGCACTACGGAGACACCCGCTGCCCCCGCGCGGATGCCGGACGCCGCTACGCGCGCGCGCATTCAGGATTTGCTGGACCGCATTCAGGACGCGTACTTCGACTACAACAAGCACGCCATCCGGCCCGATGCGGAGGCCGCGCTGAAACAGGATGGGCAGACTTTGGCCGACATCATTCGCCAGTATCCCGACTTCAAGCTGACGGTGGAAGGTTATTGCGACGAACGCGGATCGGAAGAATACAACCTGGCGCTGGGCGATGCGCGGGCCAAGCAGACCAAAGAGTATTTAGCGGGACTCGGATTGCCGGGGAATCAGTTGCGGACTATCAGCTACGGCAAGGAGCGGCCGGTGTGCTCGGAACACGATGAAGCGTGCTGGCAGAAGAACCGGCGGGCGCACATAACGCAAGAGCAATAACCGAGCGTTTACCGCATCATTCCGAGCCGCGGCCGTAAGGAAGCGGTTTTCAAACTAATCGGAAGACGTGGTTTTCTTCTTCTGCTCTTTTTCGTACTGCTTCAGCACCCGATTCACGTACTGGATCGTCTCCCGGTAAGGCGGAATGCCCTTGTACTTATCCACCGCCGCCGGCCCCGCATTATAAGCGGCGACGGCCTTCGAAACCTGGTGCGGATCGTTCTCGTACTTCAACAAAAGATCCCGCAGATACATCGCGCCGCCCTCGGCATTCTGCGCCGGATCGTAAGGATCGACATTCAATCCAGCCGCGGTCCCGGGCATAAGCTGCATCAACCCGATCGCCCCTTTCGGCGAAATGGCGTTGGGACGATAACCCGATTCGGCCCGGGCAACGCTATGCACGAATTCCGGCGGCAACCCCGCCCGTTCCGCCGCCCGAGTGATCAATTCCTGAGGAGTCAACGTACGATTAGGATCGCCGGCAGCCGGCGGGATTTTTACGGCAACCGCTGCGGACTGTGCAACCGGCGCAGGCGCAGGCGGCGTATATTCCTCAGCCTCAAAAGCAAAAACAGTATTCGCTTGCAGTTCGATAATGCCTTGACTGGTGGTCAATCGCACAGTAGCGCCGTCGGCGACGTGGCTATCCGCATGAATACGGAACCCGTTAGTTAACACCGCGTATTCGCCGGCACTGGCCGTCATGACCGCAAGGAGTAAGGACAGAAATAGCTTCATGCGCAAAGCGCCGTCTATTCATTATGACGCATCCCGGAGCCTGCGCGTTGATAGTTTCCTTCATAGCCTCGGTGTTCCTCGTATTCCTCGTGTTCCTCGTGTTCCTCGTATTCTCGTGTTCCTCGTGTTCCTCGTGTTCCTCGTATTCTCGTGTTCCTCGTGTTCCTCGTGTTCGTTTTTTGGAATCACCCCTGCCACAGCCACCGAGCCGTCTCCACATGCCGCTCCAACGCGTGGCTGCCCTCAAACGCCCACGCCAGCGTTTGAGCCAACGCCCACAGCCGCGCCCGCTCCCGATCAAGCCCCAGATCGTTCGTCAACTTG
>DATDHK010000367.1:0-8585 GCA_036521635.1 Bryobacteraceae bacterium
GCTCGTCGTCTTGATCGCATGCGCATTTGCGTTGCACTTGAACCGGCGATTCCGGCAGCACCGCATCGGGTTCCGCGGCTGCACGGCGCATGAGGCCCATGACCGCGCGATTGCCAAACGCGGTGTGCAGCTTGGCTAGCCCGGCGGCACTCCAGGGAATGGAATGACGGACAGCAGCGACAGGATTCGGCTGTCGTGTTTTACCAACGGAAGCCGTCTTGCCGCTGGAGGCCTCACCGGGTTTTTGCTTGCAATCAAGCGTTCCGTGGCGCATATTAAATCCGGCCCGAGCAGTAACCCTTCATGATTGGCGCAAAGCCTCATCGAGTTCCTGGGCGCTGTGACGTATCCATGGATTCGTGTGGATACGCAGGCGATCGAGAACGTCCGGATTCAGACGCCGTACCGCGTCCGGATGACCCTGCAGCGTTCGAGCGGCGGCGGTGACAACTTCAGCATGGGAGTCCGACAGGAGAGGCTCGAGAAGGTGAACGTTATCCGGCCGCCATGCCAGAGCCATCAGCACCGACGCAAGCCCTAAGCGTAAAGCAGGAGTGCGCTCCAGGGCCAACGCCGCTACTACGCTATCGAGCTGCTCCCAGCCCAGGAAGCCGCCAAAAGCCAGCCGCTCCAGCCCTTCCAGCACCCAGCGCCGTACCCGCGCATCCTCGGCGCTATCCAAGACGCAGACGATCGCTTCGGGAGCGTCTTCCACCGCCAGCACTGTCTTCAGCAACCAGGCGAATCGCTCCTTGTCTTGGGCTGTCGCCGATCGATGCAACGCATCCAGCGCCGCCCGGCTCATTTCCGCGCGCGACCACGCCCTGGCAAGGTTCAGGAGCGAGTCGTCAGGAAGCCCGGCGCCCACGGTCATCGCTTGGAGCAATTCCGGAGGCGGTACACCCGTTAACGGACAAGATGAACCGAGCAGCGCCTCGGCCGAAGCCGCGGCAACTTTTGGATCGGAAGCAGCGAGGTTTCTGAACAACTCGTCGAATTCGCTCATAATTCTACGTCCGCAGATTGTGGCCTCTGTTTTCGATGTCCAATCGCACGTCGTTGGTCACGCACCTCGGCGATGCCGTCAGGGTGCCGGGATCGAAGCAACGGCGTAGAGCGTTGATGTCTCCCGCCTCCGTTACGCCGCCGGCCGCGGGGCTGAGCCCGATTGCCTGACTCTGCGCGATGATCGCCGAACGAATGGGCCGATCCCACGTTGTTTGACCTCTCACCCACCCCCGTGGAACCGGCTCGGCTCCGCTCGCGATACTCATGAAGCGGGCAAAGTTCGCGGCCATCGTGGTGCGCAGTTGCGCCACGGTAACTCCGATGCGGGGGTCGGCGGTCACCGAGACACTGGAATGGTGATCGGCGCCCCGCTGGATCTGGTGACGCATGCTGCTCCGGCCGTCGCGCGATCTTTCATTGCCTTCTCTCGCCTGGTTCAACCCCGGCAGGGGAACGGGAGCGCGCATCGGCGGTGACGCCGGCTGTGGCCGGGGCCGCGGCACAACGGCAGCCTCGGGCTGAGAATGGATCAGCGTCAGGCGGCGGGGTGCGGGCGCTGGAACCGGCTCCACCAACGGCACCGGTTCGGCTACCGCGGCGGCTACCGGCCCTCTGCCTGCCGCCACGGCCATCCGTGGAGGCGGGGACGCGGGCGATACCATGATCGGTTCCGTTATGATGCGCGGCGCGCGGCCTCCTCCGCCGGGAATCACGCGGAGCCGCGGCGGACCGGCTCCGGCGACCGGCGGCGCGAAACCACGCATCATCGAGGAGGTGGCCAGCGCCATACTCAGCAGTTGCAACGCCTCCGCGATGGGCGCAAAGAAGCGCTCCATACTGGCGTGACTTTCGAGCCCGGCGTTCACGCCATCCAGGAAACTCTGCAATCGCGCGGGATCGGCGATTGACACCGCCGGCGGCCGCAGCCTCCAGGGGCCTTCTTGACGTCCTTGGACGAACTCGATAAAGGACCGGCGATCGCTGGGCACCAGGTCCCAATCGTCGGGAACCGGGTCCTGGTTATGGAGGCCGACATTTTCCGCCGCCTCCGCCAAAGTCAGTCCGTAAACGACTCCTCTATTGTGGGCTTCACGGATCGCCGCTTCCGCGCGCTGTTCCTGCTGCTCGGCCGCCGACGATCCGGAAGAAGGCGGCGATCCCCGCTGCTGTGCAATTCGATCGCGCTCCATCTGTCCATGAAACCCGCCGCCAGCGCCGAACGGCGCGGATTGACGTTGCACCATTCCGGGAACGACGCAGCCGGACTGCTGCACCACATGCGCAAGCTCGTGCGCCAGCAGTTTCCGGCCGGCGCCGGAATGCGGCGAATACAATCCGGCGCCGAATACGACATGCGAGCCGATTGTGTAGGCGTGAGCGTTGAGCGCCCGCGCCGAAGCGTTGGCCAGCGAATCGGTATGGACGGCGACATGTCCGAAATCCTGGCCGAAGCGTTGTTCCATGAACGCGCGTACGCCGGCATCCAGTCGCCCGCCGGGCGATCTGACAACGTCGCTAACCGCCGGAACCGCGGGCACGGCACCGGCCGCCACCTCTTTGCGCTGCACCGCCTGCCGCTCGTCGTCTTGATCGCATGCGCATTTGCGCTGCACTTGAACCGGCGATTCCGACATCACCGTATCGGCTGTTCGATCGGCTTCCTGCTCCAGCAAATCGCCAGGCTGGCTCACTGGCAGGTCCCCGGCCGCGCGGCGCATGAGACCCATAACCGCGCGGTTGCCGCTGGCGGTGTGCAATCCGACTATTCCGGCTGCGCCCTGAGAGGCGCACTTCCGCTGGATCGCACCCAATCCGGCGGCGCTTAAGGGAATGGAATGGCGAACCGTTGCGACAGGATTCGGTTGGCGTGTCTTGCCGCCCGAAGCCTCATCCGTTTTTTGCTTGCTCTCAAGCGCTGCGTGTTGCATAGTCATCCGCAGTGGACCTTGATAGACGAGTCTCCCTGCCGCTCCAGGTCATGCGCCAGTAATGCCTGCTTAAGCGTCGCCACGGCATAGTCTCTAACGGCGGCGAGTTCCCGAGCTTGCGCTCCCTGCGCCTCGTCAATGCGCAGACGATAGAAAATCTCGGTCCGGCGTTGCAAGTCTTCCATCAGGGTCTGGCGAATATTTTCCGGCAAGCCTGCCGCGTCCAAGCGCCGCAGTTCGCAGATGACCGTCTCCAGCACCTTGTCATTTTTTCGCAAGTGGGGACTCTGCGGAAGCTGTTGCAAGTCGGCAAAAATCTCCGCTTGCGGATAGCCTCCGATTCGGGCATGCAGATACCTCCGTATGTGCCGTTCCATTCCTTGGAATTGCGGCAGCGTGGCCAATTGTGCCGACAGTTCCCCAATGATGGGATTAGTCACTAGTTCCGCCGTCGGACTGCCGGCGATGAGGCGTTCCGCCGCGTGCGACAACTCGTGAGCCAGAACGCCGCGCACCTGCTCCAAATCGCCCTTTTCCACCATCTGACGGCAAAGCAATATCAACGTGGCTTCTTCCTTTGCGCGTTCAGCGCCGGGCCGCAGACCACCTTCGCTGGTGACCGTCAAAGCATTGAACCGCACACAGGCTGCGCTGTCCGGAAGAATATGGATTTCATTCGAATCAAGAAGGTTGTGGAAGAACGGCTCCGACCGCACGGCTGCTAAAGCCCGATTCCACGTTGTCTTGCCCAGCGGCGACAGGGAATCCACGGCCTGGGAGGCGCCCTGCTCTAACTGATCGGATGACTGGGGTCCTTGCGGCATGCCGGCAGTGGAGCTGCGAATTTGCGCGACAAAAGCGTTCAGTTTGTCGAGGTCCACGTGCAGGCGCTGCAAAATCTGCTCGGCCTCTTGCGGACTTCCGATCGGACCACCATGCTTGATTCCTGTCTGTGAGAAGAGACTTTGACGGTACTCGTCAGCCAGCCGCGTGTATTGTTGTTCCCGCTGTTCGCGAATGTCATGCACGACGTCGTCCATCTGGCCTCCAAAGCCAGGCGGCTCCGGATCGCCGGGAGTTCGCGCCACCATTGGCTGGCTCGATTGCGCCGGGCGCGGTGGCTCGGAGTTCGCAATTCCGCGCACGTTCGCTTCGGCTTCCCGTTCCGTGGCATCCGTGGGACTGCTGATGGAGAGGGGCGACGAAACAGAGCGCACCTCCTTCTGTTGCAGGACGTGAGATAGCTCGTGAGCGAGCAAGAGCTTTCCTGGCATGGCGCCGGGCCGGTACTCCCCTCGTCCCATCACGACGTGAGATCCCACGGTGTAAGCGCGCGCCTGAACCGCCCTTGCCGATTCCCAGGCCGGCTTGTCGTTGTGCACTCGCACGTTGCTGAAATCCTGACCGAACTTCGGCTCCATGAATGCGCGGACCGATTGATCCAACGGCTCGCCGGATGAACGCAGCACCTGATGGACGATCGGCGGCGCGGCGGAAGGCGCGTTGCCGCCTTGGGGCGAGCGCTTGATGGCCGGCTGCGGCGATTCAGGCTGCGCCAGAGATTCCACCAAATCGAGTAGGGGCGAAATTACAGGCGACTCGGGGTAAGTCCCGCCGGGCAGCCCCGTGGACCTTTCCGGCGATATGAACGTGTCCTTCCCCTTATCTGTTTTCTTGACGATCTCCGGCGGCTCGCCGGCGCGTTTGATCTCCTGCTCGGCTTTGCTCTTATCGTTGATGGTGAATTCCTTCGGCGGCAGTTTTCGAGTTTGAATTGCTTCCAGCGCGGCGATAAGCTCTTTCCCCAACGGAGTAATGCTGGAATCCACGGCCGCATGCTTTTTGATGGAAGCCTCCAGGCCCTTGCGATTGACCACGAACCCCTCGAAGGCGCTGGCGAAGAACTCGTCGTAGTTATCCCAGGGGTGCTCCAAGTCGCCGGTTTTCGTCCAGTTCAGCGGAGAGACCATGAAGAGTCCCAGGGGGATGTCGCCGTCGGAGATATCCTTTGGAATTGTCGCCACCAATTTCGAAAGTTTCTGCGTCTTGGTACGCTTCAGCGCCAGAAAGAGGTCGGAAACTTTCAGTTGAACATTACGAAATCCCGAAGGCTTTTCTTCCGCGCCCTCCTTTTTGGGAGGCGCGTGGCCGAAGGAATGGGCAACCGCGTGTCCCATCTCGTGAGTGATCGCTCCCTTATCGCCCGCCAGGATGTACTTGGTATCCACATAAATAGTCGGCTTCCCGAGTACGATTCTGAAACCCGTGGTGGCGCCGGTCCAGATCAACAGTTGCGTGACGGCAAAGCTGGGATCCGACATCATTGCGTTCACCGTAACCATCTGCGCGGTCAGCTCCGATAGCTTGGTCCTGATGGGCTTGTCGTCGCCGGTCTCGCTGGGCAGCAGGTAGTACCTTACATCAATGCCGTTTGCCGGGGCGCGATAGACGGTCCCTTTCGACGCCTCAGCCGGGCGGGGATCTCTTTGCAAGAGCGGAGTGGACAAACGGTGCATGAGGCCCATAACCGCCTGGTTGCCAATGGAGGCGTGCAACTGGCCGATTCCGGACTGCCGCCGCACAGGATTCCGCTCCCATCCCTTGCCGCCGGACGACGCTTCGGATTTTTGCTTGCTCTGAAATATCCCGTGCTGCATAAATCCCGAGTTGTGGGGCAGGATGATATCCTGCGCGAGCTTGGTAAGCCGACCTCCACAGTGTCGCGCATTGCCGGCCAAGCGGGTAGCCAACCCGCTGCAGGATGCCATCCTGCCCCACAGTCTTACGTTAGGGTGTGATCAAGTTCATGGGGTCCCACCGGTCGAAGGGAGGAGGCTGCTTGTCCTGGATGTCCCTGAGGGGGAGGATGGGCTGCCCCAACATAGTATTTCCCGTGACGGCCACCAGCGTGGCTTGCGATATCGATAACGGGCCGACGATGAGGCTTCGTTTTTGCGAGTCGTTGGCTTCGTTCAGGATCAGATTTCCGGTGATGGACCCATGCTTCGCCCACATGACGGCCGCAACCGGAAACCCATCGAAGGGCACCCTTCCGCGCAGGGAGTTGGCGCTGACCACTACTCGGGAATCGGTGTTGTTCACCTCTCCCCAAAAGACGAAAGCGCAGCCCGTGGAAACGTCTTTCAGCACCGTGTCCATATCGTTCGCGGTAGCAACGATGGATATCGGCATCGCCGGTTGGAACTTGGAAAATCCGCTGAAATGGACACTGGTATAGATTATGTTCAGATTCACCAGATTCAGCAAGAGACGATCCGACGGGAACTTCAGAAAGGCAAACACACCCGCCGCCTTGACGTCGATCGTTTGCGAGGGAGTGAAGCCCTGAGGGAATGGGAAGCCCTGGCCGATGGCGCTGCCCACCGCGAACGGGAAATCCCACCAGACGCTGCTGAACGGCTCCAGCGCCGGGTCGACCATCCGAAACTTCAAACCATAGAGCTGGATACCGGAGTAACAGCCGCGCACGGTATTCGATTCCACGCGCACATCGCCCAAGTCGGCGTAAATGAGCGCGGCGGAGGTCAAGCCAAAGAAAACATTTCCCTGGATCAGGCCGTCGTCAAGCGTTGCGGCGACTGTGACAGCGTCGACTGTGGGGGCGGGCGCCGCAAAAATAACGGCCTCGCGCAACGGAGTCTGGGGCGCGAGTTGCGACCCGCCCGCGACAAGATTGGTAGGCAGAGTCAGCTTGGTAATCGACGGGACCATGAGAAAGCCAAACCGAACTTCGTTGTTCCCCGGCGGTAATGCCGGCAAACGGGGCTGACCCGCCTGGTGACGAAATTCGTTATTCTTCAAAACCAGCCCGCTGCAATTGTCCATGGCGAAGATGCCGGCCTCAAACAAAGCCAGGACATCGGCCGTCTGGAAAAAGAATTCACAATCTTCAATATGAAAGTTGAGACTGTTTGCGAGGCGAATGCCGATGGCGGTCTGTAGATGTGAGAGATCGGGACCCACTATCTTCGCGAGTTCGGCGGGCCCGTAGCCGGCCAGAACCCCCGGGAACTGCACCGGCGGAAGCAGAAAACGAAGCCCCCGAATCGTCACATTGTGGGCTTGTCGAAGAACCACCATCCCGTCCAGGAAGCTGGCCGTCGAGTGAGGGTCCTTGAGGATTTCGGCGGCGCCATTGCAGGCCTCAATGGTGAGACCGTCATGCTTTGAGGTCAGCAGCAGCGGCGCGAACAACGGATATGCCCCGGGCTGCAGGCAAAGCGTGGACCGAGGAGGCAATTGATCGATGATGGTCTGCAGCGTGACGCCGGCCTTGAGATCCTCCGGCTTGACCAGGACGGTGCAGCAACTGGCGCCAGTTTTCCGCTTGGTCAAGGTGACCAGGTCGTCGAACCGGTTGCGGCAATCCGCGATGAGAGTACCCACGCCGCTGGTCCATCCGATGATGGCCAACGGACAGACCCATTGCCGCGGACCCTCGGGCGGCTGCGGCCCGTCGAAATAGCGCTGTGGATAAATCTTGTTCGGCGTGAAGGGGCGAACGGCGAAGGCCCAGAAATCGCCGATGTGGAAGACGCCGCCGGTGGCCTTGAGCGTCACCAGGACACCGGTTCCTTCGAGCGGGGCAGGCGTGCCTGCGGTGAACTGAACTTCGCGCTTCCAGACGCGCAAAAACAATTGAGGAGTTCCCGCGGAAGCCGTGTAGGCAACCGGAAGCTTTACACTCTGGGTCTCCGGTACATACGGATCGTCAAGCTTGAAGAGCTGTCCGACATCCGCGGCGATAAGACCGCCGTCGGGAAGCTTGGCCGTGGTGCGAAGAACCTCGACCACCTGTTTCGCCTCCGGGAAATGGAAGGAGTCGACCGGGGGCGCGTCGAAGGTGAGGGTCTGCTTGTCGCTGCCCAGCGTCACGCGATAAAGAAACGATGAGTTGTCGAAGCCCCAAACGAACTTATCCTTGCCGGAGATACGCACGCGGATCAATTGATTCTCGGCTCCCAGGTAACCGCCTTGGGCCACGGGGTCGCACGGGGTAGGCGGCGGGCCGGAGGTGTCGAAGGAGACCTGCAAGGTCGCGAGCGACGTCAGCCGCATGGAATCCGGGTCGAATGTCTCGCCGCCCGCCTGCCACACCTTCTGCTGGGCCGCAAGCGCATCGTCACAGTTAGAGGCAGTGGTATCGCGGCGCTCGATGCGCTGTACGATCCTGGTCCGCTGAGTGGTGTCGGGACCGCCCAGCGCGACGTCTTTCAGGGTAGGATCTTCCACCGCGCTGATTTCTCGCTCGCGGAGTTGGAGATAGATATATTCCTGGAGCGGATTCGTCACGGGACTGGGATCGAGCCAATCCGGCTGGGTGAAGTAGGAATTCGAGTACGCAAGTATATTAAGAGGGCCATGGGACAAATGCACGCGGAGTCCGCCCACGTACATCGAGCCCTCGCCGATACCGAAATCGAACGCCGCGGAAGGAGCGGGGACAATGATGGCGTATCCATTGTCCGGCGTGCCGCTGGGGCCGACGAAGTCGCGAGCTTCAGCACGCTGTTCCTCGCCGGCGATCTCCTGCGCTTCGTTGAAATCGGCCGGCACCATTACGCGGCCCTGTTGCGCTACCACCGAGCGGTACTGCTGCCGGGGATCAAAAGACAGCCGGTCACGATC
>DATDHK010000368.1:0-16727 GCA_036521635.1 Bryobacteraceae bacterium
GGACACACAGAAGGTAGTGCTGCTGGGCCTGACGCACGATTCCAAGAAAGACTACGCGTTCTTCCGCAACGCCGCCGAGAAGGTCCTGTGGCCGCACATCGAGAATCAGTATCGCGAAGAGTTGAAGGGCATCGCCGAAGGGCTAAAAGCGAAGGGCGTCGCGCTGGATGTTTGGGACGTAGTGGTGCTGAATGCCTGGCTGGAGCTGACGCCCTATTACACCAACTGGTACGACAAAGAACACAAAATTGTTTCGGAGAAGCGGCCTGTTCCGGAGCATTGCAGCGCGTTTGCCGCGACCGGCAGTTACACCAAGGACGGCAAGATCGTGATCGCGCACAACAACTGGACGGAGTACAAGGAAGGCTCGCGCTGGAATATTATTTTCGACATCGCGCCGTCCAAAGGGCATCGCATTTTGATGGACGGCATGGCCGGTTTGATTCACAGCGGCGACGACTTTGGCGTCAACAGCGCCGGCATCACTATCACGGAAACCACCATCAGCAATTTCGCGGGGTTCGATCCCAACGCCATTCCTGAATTTGTTCGCGCGCGCAAGGCCATGCAGTATTCGTCCTCAATCGACGACTTCGCGCGCATCATGAAGGACGGGAATAATGGCGGGTATGCGAACAACTGGTTGATCGCCGATAGCAAGACCAATGAAATCGCCAGCCTCGAATTGGGCCTGCGGCATGTTACGTTGCAGCGCACGAAAGACGGCTATTTTGTGGGCTCGAACTATCCGGCCAACGAAGAGTTGATGAAGGACGAGGCCAGCGAATTTCCGGCCAAGGACAAGAGCGTCAGCGCGAACGCGCGGCATATCCGCTGGGAACAATTGATGGCGGAGAACAAGGGCAAGATCGACGTGACGGCGGCTCAGGGTTTTCTGGCGGATCATTACGACACGGTTGACAACAAGACGGAGCCCAGTGAGCGCACTTTGTGCGGCCACATTGAGCTTTCACCTCGGGGATCGAAGCCGTGGCAACCGGAATATGGTCCGGCGGGCGCGGTGCAGAACAAGGCCACTGATGGGACGATGGCGACGCACATGTCCTTCACGGCGGCGATGGGGCATTCTTGCGGGATCGACTTCAAGGCTGCGGAACATCTGAAGAAGCACGCGGATTTTGCGTGGCAAAAGGATGTGCTGAGGGATCTGGATTCGCATCAGTGGACGACGTTTCGGAGCGGGCAGTAGCACAGACTGAAGACCGCTCCCTTACGGTCGCGGCTCAGAATTAGAGAGCTACCTCATCCAGCGTAGGCCAATGCGCCACAGGCGCGGCGAGCCGGTATTCGGCGTCGGCGTTAGCGCCACTATGTATTGGCGATCGAGTAGATTCTCGAATGCCGCACGCACTGTCAGTTGACTGGTCAATCGCTGCGAGACTTCGGCTTGTGCTGTCGCGAAGCCGGGCAACACAAACAGATTCAAGTCGTCGTCGAACTGCAAGCTGAACGCGCGCACGCCAGCGGACAGCAGGGTGCCTTTGTGCAGGTACATGAGCCGGGCCGACCCTTGATTGCGCGGCACCTGCGAAATGCGGAAACCCGTGCTGAAGCGCGAGTCGGCGAACAGGTAGGAGATCTCGCCGCGAACTGGCCCGAAGTCGCGGCGCACGGTGGCTTCGATCCCGCGTGAAAGAGCGGCCGCCGCGTTTTGGCGCTGGCGGATGATATTGGCGCCGCCTTGCAGAGTCACGTTGGTGATCAGGCTATCCAACGAATTTCTGTAGAATGTCAGACTGGCGCGCGACGATTCGCCCACGAAATCGAATCCCATTTCCGCGCCGAAAACTGTTTCGGGCTTCAACAAGGGATTGGGCAGCGTATCGGTATTGCCTTGGCGAAATTCGCGGAACAGTTCGTTCAAAGTCGGCGCGCGGAATGAGCGGTAGACGGAGCCGCGCGCGCGCCATCGGCTCCGGCCAAGAGCGAATCCGGCGCTGGGGCTGAAGAATGTTTCGCCTCCGCCGGTGAATTGATGCCGCGCTCCAAAGAAAAACTGCGCTGGCCCCGCCTTGAAATCGAATTGTCCGAATATTCCGTGTTGCAGGATTGTTCCACCGCCGATGCGCGCACCGGTTGGCACCAGGTGGTCTGTGCTTGTGCCTTCCACACGTTGCGTATCTGCGCCGGCCAACAGGTGCCAGCGCGATTCGCCATGCCGCCAAAACGCCGCTGCGCCGATCGCATCCGACGGGACGGTTTGCAGCATCGTGAGCCGCTCGCTGTTTCGCCCGGCGACGATGGCCGAAAAGCCCGCGCGGAATTTCTCGCTGGTGTAATCGGCGAATACCGAGATTTCGTCACGCGAAGTGGCGTGCGAATAATGCGCGGCGATGGTTCCCAACCCGGTGGAGTTTGTCTGCAAAACTGTTCCGTTGGCGCGATGCTCGCCCAGCATGTCGAATCGAACGAACAGGCGATTGGTGTTGTCGAAGTAATCCACGCGGGCATTGGCGGCGATGAACTCCACGGCCGCGCGAGTATCGATGGATCCGCGAACCGTTTTTGGAACGATGAAATATCCGTCCGTCGTAAAAGCGCGCGCGAAACCCGAAATCGCAAAACGCCGCCAGGTGTGGGTGGCGCCGCCCGAAAGCTCGTGCGTGTTGAGATTTCCGCCGTCGTAGGAAAGCTCGAAATGCGAGCTGAGAGGCCGGGAAATAATATCGATGGCGCCGCCCATGGCCAGGTCGCCGAAAACACTGGTGGACGCGCCGCGCGAGATTTCCACGCGATCGAGTTCGGCCGGCGCGAAACGGTCCCAATAAATCCAGCCGCCGAATGGATCGTTCTCCGGAATTCCATCCCACAAGACCAGCGTCCGGCTGGCGCCCGACCCGCCGATTCCGCGCAGCGACACGCCTTGTGTGGTAGGATTCGCCACCAAACTGGAGGCGCGGCGAAACAGTGTGAAGCCGGGAACCGAGCGCAACCGGTCGTCCAGATTTACGCCGGGCGTAGCCGCGATGCTGTCCGCATCGAATACCGTGATCGACGCCGGCGCGTCGGTGGAAATCTTTTCGGTGACGGTGATCGAAGTTTTGACTGGAGGAATTTTCGGGGGCTCGTCAGCCGGCGGAGTTTGTGGAAACAGCGGGCGCGGCAGTGTCAGGAACAAACAGACGAACATTGCTGCTGCCAAGTTCCCAGCCCGCCTCCGCCAGACGCTCCGGCAGGGCGCTGAATATGATTTGAAAGACATCGCGATCATTCGAAGCTGCAAGTGGTTTACCCGGTCTGCGGCTAACAACAGCCAAGTACTTGAGGATAGTATACACGTCGGCTTCTTCGGGAAGTTGCCAATCCACATCCTGGGTGCAGAATCGCACGCGCGATCCGCGTTGCGACATATTCCACGCCAGGAATGCACAGCGGTCCACCGCGCTTTCAAACCAGCCGGCGGCGTTCTCGGGAGCGTCCAGATCGAGAAAGAATGCGACCGCTTGTTCCTGTTCGCGCGCGAATTCGCGAACCTGCAAATCGCCGGTGTGAGCGGTGGCTTTCCAATCCACATGGCGGGCGCTCTCGAGAACTTCATAGGGACGGATGCGATAGAAATCGTGGCCCAGGCCGCGATAGAAAGACGCAATCTCGCCGTCGAGCGAAATCAGCAATTCATCGAAACCGGGCTGCGGATCGATGGAAGGATAAATCAAGACCTCGCGCGCCAGCGGCACGTTGATGCGGCGTTCGGTGAAGCCGAATGGGAATCGAGTGGAAAATCGAAAACTGTTCTGCCGGTAAGATCCGCGGCGGGCGAAATACAATTCGACTGGTTCCTCCACGCGCGCGCCGCCGGGGATCACGGGAAAATAAAGCGGCAGCGAGAGGCCGCTGTCGCTCGACGCCGTGACGTGAATGGAAAACGAGGGCATCCAGCCTTTGTCGTTGCGGATGACGATGCGGCCCAGCAGTTTTCGCCCGGCGCAGATATGTTCCGGCAGAAGAAAATCCAGTTCGAGGCCGGAGAGCGACAGGCGGCTGATGAATCCGGAAACCATGAACGTGGCGAGCATGATCGCGAGGATCAGAAAGAGCAAATTGTTCGCGGATGCAAATGCGCCCAGGGCCACTACCACGCAGGCCATGGTGAACAGCAGACCCAGTCGCGTGACCTGCTGCCGCATGCCGGGAGCCAGCGACGAGTGGAAGCGCGACCAAAGGTGCATCTCTTTCACAATCGCATGAAATGAGGTGACGGGAAGGTGTGAAGAAATCAAGAACACAAAGGAACACGAGGAACACGGGGAACACTAGGAACACGGGGAACACTAGGAATACGAGGAATACGAGGAACACCAGACCAGTTCGGGTGAGTGGAATGATTTCGAGGAACGGAGGAAGTCGCTGGATACCTCACCTGTTTCTGGTGTTCCTTATGTTCCTCGTATTCCTTTGTGTTCTTGATTTCTTCAAAGCTTCCTGTCACCTCATTGATCAGGCTCCGGGGTTGGCCACGTCGGCAATGTCTTCGTCGATGTTAATCGTAGTGCCTCCAAAAGTTCGATTGACGGAGACCGGGCATTGCCAGAGATTCGCGAAGCCGACGCCAACGTCGGGCGGTTTGCTGGTATGGATATTGAACTGCGCTGCGACGCCGCCCACGATCCAGAAACGAGGATCCGCCGCGGGTGGCGTGGGCAGTCCGGCCAGGACCGCGGTACGCACGTCGTCGGCGTTGTGCTTGTGGCAGTAAACTCCAGGACTGTAGTTGCCCGAAGCGAGCTTGGAAACCCAGGCGGTGACGTAAGCGGCGAGTCCTGCGGGAAAGGTATCGCAGCGCTCCACGTCGAGGTAGACAAACGAGCCCGCGGGAAAACCTTCCGATTCCATTTTCGATGCGGCATCCACACCGTCGGCATCGCCTTGCGCCGCTGTCAGAATGCTCGAGGTGCAGGGTGAAACGCCCGCCACCTGTTGGCCGACATAGACCGGCAGCAGGTTCCATCCCATGTTGACGAGCGTGGCGCGGTGGCCCATCCAGGAGGCGCTGTGGTGGCAGGGAGCCTTCAGATAATACGCCACGAAAACATAAGGAGAAGAGTGCTTCCAGACTTTCATCGTCTGGTCGCCTGGGTAGGCCGAGGTGTCGAAGCCAGCGAAGGATGGCGGCGCGGGCGTGGGCGTTTGCGGTGGTACGGACATATTTAGCTCGCTTTCTTTAGACCGGCAATTATCGTTTCCTTATTTTCAATTGTTGTGGAAATTATGGAAATGATATCACACGAGTATTCCGCCGGAACAGCCGGCTGCGCCACGCCGCCTCCTGATCTAAGCTGGGAACATGGTCGTCGCAGGCCGCCGCAGATCCATCGCCTTTTCCATCGCCCTCGGCGTCGGCACCATTTTCGTCATTCTGCTGCTGTATATCGGCTGGGTGCTGCTCAATTGGAAAAACGGCATTCTCCTTTTCCTGGGCATCGTGCTGGTGGCCACCGTCATCAGCGGTGTCGTGCTCAACACCACATTTCTGGTTCGTGAAGTCCGCCGCAATGAGCAGCACGATGCGTTCATCAACGCCGTCACGCACGAGCTGAAGACACCGGTGGCGTCCATCCGGCTTTACCTCGAAACGTTGCAGACCAGGCCCTTGGACGACACCAAGCGGCAGGAATTTTACCGCATCATGCTGGCGGACAGCGAGCGCCTGCTGGCCAGCATCGAACAGGTGCTGCGCACCGGACGCATTGGCTCCACTACACACCGCAAAGTCAATCTGTCGCGCATCGACCTTAACGGAGTCGTCGAAGAGTGTGTATCGCGCGCCCAGACTCTGCATCACATTTCGGCGGAATCGCTGGAGTACCGTCCGGGTCCGCCGACCACGATTTTGGGCGATCCGGACGAAGTGCGCGCCGCCATCTCGAACCTTGTCGACAACGCTGTGAAGTATTCCGGCAGCCCGGTCAAGGTCGCGGTGGAAACCTCGCCGCTGGACGGTAAATATGTACTGGTGCGCGTGAAAGATTGGGGGCCCGGCATTTCCAAGATCGAGCTGAAGCAGATTTTTAAGCGTTTTTATCGCGTGCCTGGGCCACTTGCAACGCGTGTTAAAGGCACCGGGCTGGGGCTCTACATCGTCCGGTCCGTCGCCAAGCGGCATGGCGGACGCGCATGGGCGGAGAGTGAGGGGCCGGGGCGGGGCAGTACGTTTGTGCTTCAGTTGCCGATTGTCAAATGAGTAAAGTCATGGGCGAAGGCCGATTTGCAATCGGCGGCAGGTTACCAACCTGCCCCACAACACAATATGAGTAAAGTTTTGGTAGTTGAGGATGAGTTGCATCTGGCCGAGGGATTGCGATTTAATCTGGAGGCCGAAGGTTATCAGGTGGGCGTGGTGGACACCGGCGAGGCGGCGCTCGATTTAATGCGAACGGAATCGCCCGCGTTCGACGTCGTGGTCTTAGACGTCATGCTGCCGGGCAAGGATGGATTTTCCGTCATCTCCGAAATGCGGCAATCCGGACAGTTCGTTCCCACGCTGATGCTGACCGCGCGCGGCCATCCCGAAGACGTGCTGAAAGGTTTTGCCGCAGGCGCCGACGACTACCTCACCAAGCCCTTCGAGCTCGCAATTCTCATCGCCCGGATTCGCGGCCTGCTGCGCCGCCGTGAGTGGCTGCGCGCGGCCGAAACGCCCGCCGGGCCGACGCCGCAGGGTACGTTTTCGTTCGGCGACAAGTCGGTGGATTTCGACTTGCTTCAACTGCGCGTCGGCGACCAGGTGTTTCCGCTGACCCTGATGGAAGCGGGCGTCCTGCGGTATCTGATCGAGCGCGAAGGCAAACATGTTTCGCGTAAGGCCATGCTGGCCGAAGTCTGGGGACTGCATGAAGACACCGACACGCGGGCGATCGACAATTTTATCGTGCGCTTGCGGAAATACATCGAAGAGGATCCCACGCGGCCGCGGCACTTGCTGACTGTCCGCGGAATAGGCTACAAATTCGTGGCGTCGCCCGCCTAGAGACTACCGGTTGAGCGCGAAATCGACGTCGATTGTAGTGACAACTTCAACTGGCTCGCCATTGAGCAAAGTCGGTCTATATACCCACTGCTTAACCGCCTGCCGGGCCGATTCGAGCAGTAGCGGATGCCCGCTGATCAGCGACAGATTCTGGAGACTTCCATCTTTGCCGATGATCGCCGAGAACCGCACCACTCCCTGTATGCGCGCCTGCTCGGCGAGCGGAGGATAGACGGGGTCGACTTTTCGAATCAGGTTGGCCTGTTGCATATTGCCGGCGACCTGGATGCGCTGCGGCGTCTGCCGGCTGCCGGCGACAGGTGGTGGCGGCGGAGGTGGCGGAGGAGGGGGCGCAGGGGCGTACGAGGACGATGCGGTCGAAGCCCCGGATTTCTTCGCCGCGATCGCCTTCTGAACCCACTGGTCCGCCACATCGATATCCCGCCGGTATTCGGCGGGCGTGCTCAGCAAATCCGCGCGTTCGCGGATGAACAGATTCATGTACGCCATGGCGTCGCTGTAGTGCGGATCGATTTCAAGGGCCTTGTCCAGATTCGCGATGCCGTCGGAAATCAGGACGGAATAGCGCGCCTGCAAATCCTGCCGGACCGCCGCATTGCTTAACGGGCCCGGCTGTTCCGGCCGCATTCCCAGTTGAGCGCGAGCGCGCATCAGGTTCGGATACCACTTCAGCCAATCGATCACGCCGAGGGAATAATACGCCACGCTGTCGCGCGGATCGACCGCTAACACTCGTTGATACCAAGCGGCCGACTCGTCCAATTTGCGGGTCTTTTCTTCGGGGTTCGCCAGTCCCAGAGCCGCCTGATAATTCAGGGACGCGAGCGATTGCAGAGCCGTGAGATTCTTCGAGTCCAGCTCCAGTACGCGTTTGAATTCAGTCTCGGCGTTATGTTGCATATCGAGATTTTCAGGTGAACCGGCGCCGGGAATATACTGCGTCATCCATGCCGTAGCCAAATACAAATGCGGCGCCAGCTCGTTCGGATTCAAGCTGATGGATTTCTGGAAATATTCGGCCGCGTCCTGATAGCGGGCGCTCTTGTATTCCTCGATGCCCCGATTGAGCCAGCGGCGCCAGTCGCCGGACGTACTGGAATCCTGGGCAATTAGCGTCAAAGCGCAGAGAAAAGCGAACAATAGACGGAGGCGCATGGTTCAAGGATACCTCTCCGGTGTAGACAACGTTCGTGACGGGAAAGTTCCGGGGGAAGGAACACAAGGAATACGAGGGATACGAGGAACACCGGGAGTTTGCTCACAGCATCGGTGTTCCTCGTGTTCCCCGTGTTCCTTGTGTTCTCCCCCCGATCCAAGATGCTAAACTATGTCTCATCGGGTTCAATCCGTTCGAAAGGGAAACTTATATGCTTCGCAAAACATTGGTCGCGGCTCTGACTGTGACTGCCTTCGCGGCTTCACTGGCCGCCCAAAGTAAACCGAATTTCAGCGGAACGTGGAAGCTGAATGTATCCAAAAGCGAGTTCGGTCCTCTGCCCTCGCCCGACAGCCGAACGGATGTGATCGAGCACAACGACCCGGTTCTCAAAGTGAGCACGAGCGCGGAGAGCGCCCAGGGCAAGCAGAATTTCAACGTGACCTACACCACCGACGGCAAAGAAGTGGTCAACAAACAGGGTCCGCGCGAAATCAAGTCCACCGTGGTTTGGGATGGAAGTAATCTGGTGGTCAATTCGAAGTTCAGCTTCAACGACCAGGATGTGACCATCAAGAATGTCTGGACCCTCTCGGCGGACGGAAAAACGCTGACGCAAAACGCTCATCTGGCGGCGCAGATGGGGGAAGTCGATCAGAAGATGGTTTACGAGAAGCAGGAAGGCGGCGCGGTAACCGCGACAGTTCCCGCCGCCAAGCCAACCGCGCCGAGCGCAAGCGCTGCCTCGGGCGGCAGACCGGATTACAGCGGAACGTGGAAGTTGAACGTCTCCAAGAGCGATTTCGGGCCGCTGCCGGCTCCGGATGTGCGCACGGATGTCATCGACCACAAAGAACCTTCACTGAAAACCACCACCTCGCAGGACGGTCCTCAGGGCAAGCAGGAATTCACGCTGGCCGTCACGACCGACGGCAAGGAAGCCACTAACAACGCCGGCGGCACGGAACTGAAAAGCACGGGAGGTTGGGAAGGGAACAACCTGGTGATCAACACCAAGTTGAAATTCCAGGACAATGACGTCGCCATCAAGAGCGTCTGGTTATTGACCGATGGCGGCAAGACCCTGACCCAGAACGCCCACATTACCAGCCCGTTAGGCGAACTGGATCAGAAGATGGTTTTCGAAAAGCAGTAGGTTCAGAATCCTTCAACTTTGCTGTGGGGCAGGATGGCATCCTGCGGCCGATTGTTAATCGGCCTATTCGGTAAAGCGTTTTCATTAACGGGCCGATTGCCAATCGGCCGCAGGTTACCAACCTGCCCCACGGAAATTACTATTCTGCAAAATGGATTAGTATGGTGTCGGGAATGTCTTCGAAATATGATCGTGCCAGGTAAGCGTCTCTTCGTCCACTAGCGCCCACAGCAATCCCAGCCCGGCCGCGAACAAACTCAGGATTCCCGAACCGAGCCGAAAGAATCGCTGCTTTCGATTCGGCTTCTGCCCGTCGAAATTCACCAGCCGCAAGTGCGTCCACTGCATGCCGGGCGTGTCGCCGCGTCCCAGGCAACAGAGCAGCCGGTAGAAAATCAGCAGAGTCGCGACCACGCCAAGAAACATGGGAATTGTTTTGGCGTTCAACGTCACTTGTCCGCCGAGTGCAAAGAACACTCCGCCGAAGAAGCCTAAACCGATCAGCACAACACTGGCGTCCAATGCCGCCGCGATGGACCGGCGGGCGAGAAGGGCCACCGGCGCGTCGCAATAAATCACTCCTTCGGATGGCCGCGCGTACCGGGCCGATCCGGCCACCGGTGCGAATTCCAGACTCTGCTGTCCCGGAATAACCTTGCGGCGGCGAGGCCGCGGATTAGCGTGCATCGCCCGGATGGGAGGCGCTTCCACCGATTCCGGCGCGATGCTTTCGAAAGGCACAACGCGCGGCAACTCGCGCGACGTGAAGAGGGACGGCTGATAGGTGATCGGTTTCGGATGCTGCGGCAATGCCGCGGGCTCGGCGCGAACCGGCTCCGCCTCGATTTGCCGGTACTGCAATGCGGGCGCGGCGGCGGACGTGGTGGCGTAGATCGGCGTCATCCGCAGACGGCGTCCGCAACGGCGGCATCTATGATCGTCTTCAGCGTTGGACGCTTGGCAATATCGGCACTCCATCGGTCGCTCCCATCTAGCCTTGCCGCACCTTGATCGGTTGCGGCGGCTGGCAATCCATGCTACGGTCTTTGGTTGAGCCCCTCATTTTCAGTGTCGTGCGACCCTTCCCAGGAAAGTCCCAGAAGAAGAGTCACTTTCCTTCGTAACATATTCGGCCTAAAATGTCACGAACTTTATTTCCGGCCGTACTACGCTATTTACCTTATCGGCTCGCTAATGGGGATCACCGTGTCGGCTCAAACCAAGCCGCCGTTCGTTCCGGCGCCGCCGCAAGTAAGCCAACCCGCCGGCGCTCCGAACGCGGCGAATCCAAATCAGCGGCTCCGCGTACAACGGGCGGATGCTCCCGGCCCGAACGATATTTTGGCCATCGCCGACAAGCAGGAATCGGAAGGATCTGTCAGCCACATGCGCGGTCATGCGCACTTGGAAACCACGGACAGAAAGCTGCTGGCGGACGAGATCGATTACGACGAAGACACCGGTGAGGCCGAAGCGCGTGGTCATGTTTACTTCGAGAATTTCATCGAGGGCGACAAGCTGCAATGCGATCACGGCAAGTATAATGTCAAAACCGAGACCGGCATCTTCTATGATGTCAACGGAACTTCGCCAGCCAAGATCGTCGCGCGGCCGGGTCTTTTGACAACCAGTAACCCATTTTATTTCAAAGGGAAGTGGGCAGAACGTAAAGAAGATCGTTATGTGTTGCACGACGGCTTCGTGACGGACTGCAAAGTTCCCCGGCCGTGGTGGCGGCTGACGGCGCCGACCTTCGACATCATTCCGGGGGACCGCGCGATCGCATATCACGCCGTGTTTCACATCCGCCGGATTCCGCTGTTTTATTCGCCCGCGTTTTACAAGTCGCTCAAGAAGACGCCGCGCAAGAGCGGGTTCCTGACGCCGCACGCCGGCCACAGTTCACGGTACGGCGGCATTGTCGGAATCGGATATTACTGGGCCATCAATCGCAGCTACGACATGCTGTATGAAAGCCAGTATTTCAGCTCGCGGGGTTTCGCGCACACCTACGACTTTCGCGGCAAAGTGCGGCCCGGCACCGACTTCAATTTCAGCCTCTACGGTGTGAACGACCGCGGCATCACCATCGACAACAAATTGCAGAAGCAGGGTGGCGCGCTGTTTTCGTTCAACGGGCGATCGGACCTGGGCAATGGCTGGGAAGCGCGCGGGCAGGTGAATTATCTCAGCTCGTTCCTGTTCCGGCAGTCCTTCACCGAATCGTTCCACGAGGCGATTTTCTCGGAATCGCACTCGGTGGGATTCCTGACGAAACACTGGTCCACTTTCGGTTTCAATATTATTGCCGAGCGCGGCGAAGAGTTTCAGAGCGTGGCGCCGGACGACAAGGTGGTGATCCGCAAGCTGCCGGAAGTGGAGTTCCTGAGCCGCGAGCGGCAAATCGTTAGCGGGGCCGTTCCGATCTGGTTTTCGCTCGAGAGCAGCGCAGGCTTCGTGGACCGCACGCAGCCCGATTTTCAGACGCGCCAGTTTGTGGATCGCATCGACGTGAACCCCCGGGTCACTACCGCGTTCCACTTTGCGGGTTTCAACCTGATGCCCAGCTTCGCGCTCCGGGAGACGAGTTATGGATCCAGCATACGGAATACGATTCTGAGCGGCGAAAATATTCTGAGAAGCGCGCGCGAATTTCGGATCGAGCTGGCGCCGCCGGCGCTGGCGCGCATTTACAATTCGCCGAAGTGGCTGGGCGGCGAAAAGGTCAAGCATGTGATCGAGCCGCGCGTGGAATATGTTTTCGTGGACGGAATACGCGACTTCAAAAACATCATACGCTTCGACGAAAACGATCTGCTCTCGGACCGGAATGAGCTTCGCGTTTCGATCGCCAACCGGCTGTTCGTGAAGAAGACGGACGGGGCGGTAAACGAAGTGCTGAGCTGGGAAGTATCGCAGAGCCGCTATTTCGACCCGACCTTTGGCGGCGCGGTGGTGGCCGGCCAGCGCAACGTGGTGGAGAGCTCGGCCGAGCTGACGGGCTTCGCTTTTCTGAGCGGGCCGCGCAACTACTCGCCCATCGTATCGGTGCTGCGCTATCAGAATCGCGTGAACTTTGAGTGGCGAACGGACTACGATCCGTTGCACGCCAACGTGTCCAACAGCGGGCTTTCGGCCGACGTGCGTTTTTCAAAATACTTCGTTTCGTTGGGACACAATCAGGTTCATAGCGATCCGCTGTTGTCGCCGTCGTCGAATCAGTTTCGGGGGCTGTTCGGGGTAGGCAATGAAAATCATAAGGGCTGGAACGCGGCGTTCAGCGCCTACTACGACTACAAGCGCGGCATTCTGGAATTTGCGACGACGCAGGTTTCGTACAACACGGATTGCTGCGGAGTCAGTTTTCAGTACCGGCGGTTTAATATTGGGACGCGCGACGAATCGCAATACCGCGTGGCGTTTGCCGTAGCGAATATTGGGACGTTTGGGACGCTGAAAAAACAGGAGAGAATTTTCTAGCGCTGTGGGGCGGGTTGGTAACCTGCCGCCGATTGTAAAATCGGCCTTTCCGTTGCAACAGGCCGATTATCATCGGCGGCAGGTTACCAACCTGCCCTACAATGCTATTGGTTGATTGCGCCGTCCAACAGCACACTGAACTCGCGCGCCTTGTCTTCCACCTTATTCTTCAATTCGGCAAGCTGTTGTTCCAGCGATTCCAGTTGATCCGCCAGATGAAGACAGGCCAGCACCGCGACGCGGGTCGTGTCCACATTGCCGGCGCGCGCGGCGATCGATGACATAAGCTCGTCGATGCGATGGGCCAGCTCTTCGATGCGCCCAGGTTCCTCACTGGCCACCAGCGAATAGCTCTGATTGAAAATGGTGACACGGACTGGTTCCGTGTTGGGCATTGCTCTAGCTTGCCATCTCTAGGCGCCGCTAAGCAAATCCATCTGGCCGAGCAGTTTTTCGATACGGGTGCGGACCTGCTTGCGCTCGGAGCGAAGCTCGTCCAATTCTTGAACGGCCGCGTCGCGCTGCGCTTCGGCGTCGGCCTTCTCGGCGCGCAGAGTTGTTACCAGCTCGACGGCCCGCGTGATCCGTTCTTCGAGACTGTCTAAAGCGTCTGGTTCTTGCTGCGAAGGGCTCATGTCGTTATGCTTGCGAGTGAGCGGCCTTAGCTTGTTCCACCAGCGCCGCGAAAGCGGTTGCGTCGTTGGCTGCCAGGTCCGCGAGGATCTTGCGATTGAGCTCGACGCCCGCCTTTTTCAAGCCACTGATGAACTTGCTGTAGGAAAGCCCGGCGGGGCGGCAACCGGCGCCGATGCGGATAATCCACAGCGAACGGAAATCGCGCTTCTTGCGGCGGCGTCCGACGAACGCATATTTCTGAGCTTTCTCGACGGCCTCTTGAGCGGACCGGTTCAGTTTGCTCTTGGTGAGAAAAAATCCCGACGCGCGCGCGAGCGTCTTCTTGCGGTAAGCTCGCCGCTTGGTACCTCTTTTTACTCTGGGCACGTTTCAACTCCTTGATGATTTTGATCCGGCGATAATGGCACGTGCTGCGCCGATTCGCTCGGGCGATCCGTTAATACGGGATCATTCGCCGTAGTTTCGCCTGATCTGTCGAATCGGCCACTACGTCGTGTTTCAACTTGCGCTTGCGCGAGCGCGTCTTGGAGGTCAGGATGTGGCGGGAAAATGCATGACCCCGCACAACTTTGCCTGTCCCGGTCTTCTTGAACCGTTTGGACGCACCCTTATGTGTCTTCAGCTTCGGCATTCAAATTTTCCTGGGTTTGGACTACGGTAATGCGCTGACTTCATTAGTCTAGCACAAGTACTTGTCACGAAATGGAGTGGTGCGGGTCTAATCTTCGAAGGAGAACTTATATGTTTCGACGAGGACTTTTCGCCGCCATTTTGGCGACGCCTGTATTCGCAGCACTGCTCTTAAATTCCGCATCGGCGGCGGAGAAAAAAGACATGGTCATCATGGGTTGTTTGACCAGTGGCGGCCAACCCGATGAATACCAGATCAAAACCGACGATAAGACGTACGTCATGGTGGGCCACAAGGAAAAGCTTGCCAAGCATGTCGGTCACATTGTTACGCTGTCCGGGCATGTAGACACGGAACGAGAAAAGCAGGCGGCTGCCAAGCCGGGCGATGTCGACCGTTTCAAGATCAGTAGTTGGACGAAAACCGGCAGCGCTTGTCCGTGAGCAAGCTGGCTCACGTAGGCTCTTTAGACGAAATTATTTCACACACGCGCGTTACCCAGGCAGTTTCACAATCGGCGCGCCATACGATGATACCGGCTTGAGTTTCTAATACCTTCCGAGGTTCGTCGTCTGAGTTGTCATACACAACAGCCTTATGCGCTTGAAGCAGAACTGCTGGTAGGTTCTGGAGGCTGCGCACATAGCGGCGGCGGACGTCTTCCTCGGGAACATCGTGGCCACCTTCCGTTACCCGTTCGCGGACGCGTTGGATGCTGCGTTCAGGCGTATTTACGCACACGTAGACGAGATGCACAATGAATCCGCGCTCCTGGGCCTCGCAAATCGTAGTCAGACTGCTTCGACTCGATAGCGTCGTTTCGATGGCAAAACTCTGCTGATTCCCAAGATATTCGCGCGTTCTAAGAATTACTTCTCTTCCGGCAGCTACTGCGGCACGGCGCGGATTGGCGGGATCCATCCGTTTGGCGATGGCATCGGTGTCCAGGAGGTTTTCCCGGCCCTCGAATTCCATCTTGCGGATCACACTGCTTTTGCCCGAGCCATTCGGCCCCCCGAACACCGTCAGCAGCGGCACTGCTTAGGCAACCGCTCGAACGAGTTCCCGCAGCACTTCGTAGTTTCGATCCCTCGGTTCCCCAGGCAAATAGCGGATTTCAAATATCCGGCCATCAGGCTGCTCCATAACTTCCAGGCCCGAAGCTGAGTCACGGTAGAAGAGCGATGCACCTGCCTTTAAGGTTTCTGCCCGCGCCTCTCTGATAGCTGCCTTAACTGCAGCATCGAACTCGTCACTGAAGATGTCAGTATAATTCATAGAAACCCACCCACAATCATACCGCCGCGCAACCTACTCGTGGGTTTCCTTGTACTCTTCCAGCCACGCCATCTGGATCGCTTCCAGCTTGCCCTCGGTGGACTTTTTGGGGTCGTCCTTGAAGTCTTCCAGCTCTGTGATCCATTGATGCAGGTCGGTGTAGCGCAGGTGCGTTGGGTCCAAGTCGGGAAATTTTTCTGACAGCGACAAGGCGATGTCTTCGGTGTGGTCCCAGGTGAGTCCAGGCATCAGATCTTGGTTCCTTTCAGAGCGCCGCGGACGGCTGTGTTCATCATGTTCTCGGCCAGTTTCATCGTAGCTTGATTGAGCTGTTCGTTCTTGTTCAGGATCAGGTGATGATCGTCGGAATGATAGACCAGCAGGATCTCGTTGATGGCCCGGTCGATGGCCGTTCGATCTTCGTCCGACAGCTCAAAAAACGCGTCGTGGCGGCGGGCCTTTTCGACGGCGGCCAGAATCGTGTCGGCTTCCACGCGGGCCTCGCGAACCTGGCGATCGTGGAAATCCTGTTCGGCTTTCTCGAAGGATTCCTGGATCATCTTTTCCACCTGCTCGTCGGTGAGGCCGTACGACGGTTTTACGTCGACGCTGTGTTCTTTGCCAGTGCGCAGATCGCGCGCGGTGACGTTCAGGATGCCGTTGGCGTCGATCAGGAAACGGACTTCAATGCGCGCCATGCCGGCCGGCATCGGGTCGATGTCTTTGAGATCGAAACGGGCCAGGCTGCGGTTGTCCTTGACGAGTTCGCGCTCGCCTTGGACGACGTGGATCAGGACGTTGCGCTGCCCATCGACGCCGGTAGTGAACGATTCATTGGCGCTGGCGGGAATAGTGGAATTGCGATGGATGAGCTTCGACACTACGCCGCCCATGATTTCGATGCCGAGCGAAAGCGGCGTCACGTCGAGCAATAGCTTGTCCTGAACATCGCCCGATAGGATGGCGGCTTGCACGGCTGCGCCGAGCGCAACCACTTCGTCGGGATTCAGTTCAGTGTGCGGCTTGGAACGGAACAGATTTTCGACGGCCGCACGAACCAGCGGGATGCGCGTGGACCCGCCCACCATCACCACTTCATCGATCTGCTCAGGGGTCACGCCAGCGTCTTTGATGCAATCGCGGCAAGGGCCGAGGGTGCGGTCGACGATGGGTGCGATCAGCTTGTCAAACAAGTCGCGCTGTATTTCACGCTGATATTTTTTGCCGCGGTATTCGAGCGAAATGTCGGTGAAGGGAACGAACGACAGGCGCTCCTTGGCCTGGATGACGGCGCGGCGCAAGCGCTGGATGCCTTCGCTGTCGCCCGAGAGATCCTCACCCCATTCGCTTTGGACATCTTCGAGGGCAATGCGCAGCAGCA
>DATDHK010000369.1:0-1880 GCA_036521635.1 Bryobacteraceae bacterium
CGCCTTGTGGACCCTGCAGCCCCTGGAATCCTCGAGGCCCTTGTGGCCCAGGCGTCCCGCTGCCGCCTCCGCCGCAGCATTTGCGTGGGCCGCACAGGAGCATTTCTTGCAGTAACCCAAGGTGGATCAGGAACGGGCGGCGGCTTTCGTTGATGGCCACGTCATTCAAATGCTGCACCGCCCAGCCTTGGCCGGGTCCGAGCGATATCACCGAGACGTCGATCTCCGCCAGCAACAGACATTCGTCGATCGCCGGCCCTTCCGCTTTCACGTCTCCGCAGCAGCCGGGCTTGGCGTTGCAAATGGCGTGATAGAGCGGGCGGAGCTCCGTCACCCAGATGCGATAAGCGGCCCGCAGGAATTCGCAGGCCTCGCTGGTGTGGATCGTGCCGTGGCTGGGCGGCGAGAGCGGAGATTTATGTTTGAAGTGCGGCGGGGATGCGATTCCGATGTGTTCCAGACTGGCGCGGACCAGCCCCTCGAACTCTTCGAGCGTGAGAAATGGGCCGGCGCCATCGGCGATTTCAAAAAAGTTCAGCCATTCCACGAACTGCCGGAGTGCGTCCTCTTCGCCCTGCTGCGGCGGCGTCAGCCGGAATTCGAGACGGAAGTCGTCGGCGATCCGCGACGGCGCCATCAGTTCGGCTTCGCTCCGGCAGGGCTCGCCGGCGATGGGAACCTGATCCACCGGACAATCGCGATAGCACAGCGTCAAGTACAGCTTCAAAAATGTTCCGGGAGGCGATCCCAGCGCGTCGCCAAGCTGCGGCTGGTTGGTGCTGAGCCAATCGTTGATATAGGCGCACTGCGCCGGACGAACGCAGATGAGCTGCCCCGTGGGACTCAATGCCGCACCGCTGGTCACCAACACGCGCGGCCCCTTGGCGTCGGCGTCAACCGAAACCTTCAGGCCGCAAACGGTGCCGTATCCCAGCAGATCGCGAGCCAGCCATTGATCGCGGCCCTGGTGATACGCGAACTCCTGCGTTAGGTCGTCCACTCCCAGCACCATCCCTACCGAGAAGTTCACGTGCTTGTTCGGATCGGGAGTTGTCGTTTGGGGTGTTGCTGTCTGCGCGGCGAAGCTACTCATGAAACTGCTCCTGTTGGATTTGTCAAACCCGGATTTCTTTGACTGAGGACTTGCTGGCCCAGTATCTGGCGGTCGCTAAGATCTTCGGGAAATCCAGGGGCCAGGTAGCTGGACGCGACGAAAGCATTCCCCAAAACCATCGGCGGCAACAGGCGCGGCGCCCGGCTCCCGAAGTCGAGCACCGAGTCCTCGCCCAGGCGCCCCTCGCCGACGCGAAAGAACGCCCAATAGAATTTCATGTCGTATGCCGTGTGCGCCGGCTTTTCGAGGTCGATTACGCGCTTGGCCAGCTCCATGCGGCGTTGATGCGCGGCGGAATCGAGGGCCTCGGACTGCGGGACCGGCAGCAGCACCGAAAAGCGGTGAGCGTTGTCGCGCATCGGCAGCACCACTCCCTGAAACTGGAACCAATCGCGCAATATGCTTGGATTCGACGGAAGCTGAGGCGGCAACGGAATCTGCTCAAAGGATGTAAAGCCGGATTGCCAGGCCGAATTCAAAGCGGATATTTGTTGATAGCGGTGCGCCAGAAAATCGGTCCAGAACGGAACCTCCGACGCCGATACCCGCGGAAGAAACCCGAGCGTGCTCTGGGAGAACTGCTTCCATGCGGCCAGCGTGGCGGCATCCGCCGGCGGATCCACCGGATACTGCCGGGGCGACGGACTACCCAGCGCGACAGTGTACCGGCGATGCAACTCCGCCGCGCCCTGGGTTGGAAGCCAGCGCGCAGCCGGTGGCGTAAGGGACAAGCTGTCGGGCGGACCGGGATCTCCCAGCACAACGC
>DATDHK010000370.1:0-10568 GCA_036521635.1 Bryobacteraceae bacterium
TAGCGGCGCCGATACGAGCTCGGAACCCGCCGCCCAGTCGCGCCCGCCGCTGATCCTTTTGGTGGAAGACAATCCCACGGACGTGTTCGTCATCAGGGGCGTTCTGCAAGAATGCGGCATTGAATGTCAGTTGCAGGTGGCCGCCGACGGTGAGACGGCGCTGGCCTTCTTGCGCGGCCTGGAAGCCGACGCCGACGCCGACGCCCACGCCGCGTGCCCCGCGCTTGTGTTGCTGGATCTAAACCTGCCGAAAATTTCCGGCATCGAAGTTCTGGCGCCAATTCGCCAAGGGCCAGCGTTGTGGCGCTGCGCCCCATCGAAAAATAAAGAAATTCCAGTCACACACGAACCAGATTTTTTATGAAAGGCTCCTTGGTCTTCCGGCTCAACGAGTTACCCAAGCAACTCGCCAATAACTGACTCTCCCGTCCAAAGGACTCCCGTTACCTGCAAAGTACACTGGAAACAGCAACTCATTCAGCCAGTCGGCGCAACACAAGCTGGCCGAAAAAAAAGGGTGAAAAACGAACCCGGAGCGATGCTTGCAATGTCTGGATTGGACCAGCACCTCGCCGGTTGGCCCGTGGTGGAAAGTCGCGTGGGGAGTTTGCGCCAGCTAGAGCGCCAGTACAGGGGCGACGTTCGCCGCGGCAGCCGGGCAGCAAAGAAAATAGGAGGTGTTGATTAGTGGAAACTCGTCATCGGGAGAACCAAGAATATCTTTTCTATGTCGGCATCGACCGGGCTACCGAGCAGCAGCAATGTTGCGTGCTCAACTCTGCCGGCAAGGTAGCCGGCAAGCGCAGTGTGGAACACAGTGGCGCCGGTGTTAGCGCCCTGTTGAGCTGGGTCGGTACGCTCACCGGAGCCGAGCCATCCCAAGTCGCAGTGGCGATCGAGACACCGCGCAGTCCAGTAGTGGAGGCCTGTCTGGAAACAACTGGACCGCTTTCGCGACCGCTTTCGCGACCGCCATAGTGTGGCTGGCGCCAAAGACGACGAATCGGCGCATAAGCACCGTCAGGCTGGTTGCTGGTAGAGTCCGAGGACGTTCCCCGCCGGGTCGCGGAACCGGGCAGTGATCTCGGGTGCATCCGCGCCGATCGGTTGCACGATCTCGCCGCCGTTGGCGACAATCGCGTCGATGGTCGCGGATACGCTGTCGACCATGATGTAGATGAGCAGGCCGGGCGTGGATGCGGGCGGTCGCCCCAGTACCCAGGCGCCGCTGACTTGGCCGACCGCATCGTCAAAGGCGGTACTCCCATCACCGCGCTGCCTGACGTTCCAGCCGAAGGACCGCTTGTAGAAATCGGCCGAGCGCGCAATGTCAGTGGCCGGAATCTCGATGTAGCAGATCTTGCCGTTCGCAAACGTAGGGGGCATCAGTATTCCTTCTTCGGGATTTTAGCACGCTCGCTGAAATTATCTTCCGGAGATGGAAACGGTTCTTGGGCGGGATTCACTACGTTAATGTGTGACGATTTGTGCTGAGATCCCTATAAGGAGAACAGTATGAAAGCACGTTGGATAAGCATTGCTGCCGCCGCCCTCGCCATCGTTGGCGCCGGACAAGCTCTGGCCGATGAAGCCCTGGCTAAAAAGAGCGGCTGCTTTCAATGCCACAGCGTAGACAAGAAACTTGTCGGGCCTACGTTCCACGACGTAGCCGCGAAGTACAAAAACGAGGCCGGCGCGCGCAGCGCCCTGATCGAAAAGGTGAAAAAGGGAGGCAAGGGAAATTGGACGGAAGTCTCCCACGGCGTCCCGATGCCGCCGCACTCGGGACGATTGTCCGATGCGGAGATACAGCGCCTGATTGATTGGGTGCTGAGCCTCTAAGGAGGTAGTTTGATGAGAACGACAATACAGGCTGCATTCCTGACAACCGTTGCTTTATTTGTTAATTGCGCGACGGCCGCCAATTTGAAAGTAATGAAGACCGGGTTGGGCTCTGGAACGGTCACTTCCAGTCCGGCTGGGATTAATTGCGGCGCCACCTGTGACGCAGCCTATGGGAGCCCCGTATCCGTAACGCTTACGGCGACACCCGCCGCGGGTTCAACCTTCACAGGCTGGGGCGGAGATTGCTCCGGTGTGGGCACGTGCACCTTCACGATGAGTGCGGACCGTTCCGTGCGGGTGGAATTTGGTCTTACAACCGCCATCCCTACCATCGCCGACTTCACGCCAACGGGGATCTCGAACTACCTGACGGCTAATCCAACGGTGAACACGCCTGGCCGCTTTATTAAAGCATTGCCGAGCGAACACAAACAGAACTGGCTGTTGATGCCCAGATCGGAAAGTCTGCAGACGGGCACCGCCGAGATCCCCCGGCTGATCCTCCCCAGCGCGGATGCGCGATTCGTATTTACCGTTGGAATGGCGACGCACGGTTCTTATCCCGGCTCGCATCCGAACGCCATTGAGTTTATGCAATGGGACGCTACCGAAAAAAACTTCCGGTTCCACGAAATCGTTTTGGACGCCATTCCCGCGATGGGCACGCTGCCGGCCAGGAGCAGAGGCGTCTCCGTTGACGATGTTAAATGTGGAAAGTGCCATTCGACCCGAAATGTGATCAACAATAGTACGTCGCCCGGTACAACGGGCATTCCGCCAGGCACGATCAAGTTTAAGAGCAAGCCCAACTGGGACGCTTACGATAGTTGGGGCGGCCTGATGGCCTTCAACCGGGACCGCATTTACCAAGGTTCGGTGGAGGCAGCCGCATTCCGGAAAATCCTGAACCTTTGGACGTGGAGAGCGAATGACGTTGTCAGGACCATCATCGAGCAGTTAGAGCTTCAGCCTCCCGGTATTCTGGCGGCGGATGTCATTACACGCACGAACGGCGGGACCAACGACGGCCACATTGATTTTGCCTTCGACGTTTCCCCTCCGGTTTTGATAGAGCCCGCGCCTTCGGGACCAGGAACGGCGCCGATCACGTATTCCTTTAACGGGCTGGCGGAGCCGGGCCCCGGGACATCGATTGTCCGAGGTGGGTCATTCACCATACTTCGTCATTCGGCAATCCCGGCCCAGGCACAAGGTGAAGGGCGAGGCGTCCGGCTTTTCGACGCGCTCGGCGGACTGGCCGGCGACCTCAATCCGCGGCGCATCGCGGATGAGATCGTCAGTCATCGTTTTGCGACCGGGAGTGTTCCCATTGAGGTCCGCCCATTGGCCCTGGCCATCACCAAGGGATGTTTGGCGGTGGACGCGGGAATGAACACCGTAACGAGCACGCCGCTGCTCACGAGTTTGCCGTTCTTCACTGCGCGGAATGGCATGACGATTAACGATGTGGTCAACGACACCAGGACCCGTGCACAAAACCTTACGCGCAGAAAGGCGGATATACAAAAAATAAATCTCGATAGATCGACCGATCCTTATCTGCTTCCGACCGCACTGGCTAACGGCCTGATCCAACAATATGGAACCGCTACGTCGGTGGGAACGGACACCTCGATAGGCAGGCTGCGGCAAGAGGTGTTTCGGCGGCCTATCGATCTTGGATTTCCCGATGCTACGGTGATGGGCGGAGTCTATGTCGATCGCGAGCTCTATTCGAGTAACACGGAGCCGATGGCCCTGTATCGTTACTTTTTGGAACCGTTGGGTGTGTCCGTCGACAAATGGTCGATGGGCGTCCGCGGCCGCTCGAGAACGTACACTTTTGCCGATGTGTTTGGAGCTTACCTGAATGTTTTTCAACCAGAGTTGCAGGCGAGCCTGACGAGCAATCCGGTGCCCGGATTGTCGGCTCCGTTCGATTGCCCCAGTCTGATTACGGCCGTCAATACTACGTTCGCGGCACTGCCTCCGGCTGCCGCCGTTCCCACTTATACCGATGTGCAGAGAATCTTCAACAAGAGCTGCATCGAGTGTCATGGCGGCTTGGGATATCCTCCGTACCAAACTTACGGCACTTTTTTGGACCTCTCCGAAAATGAATCGCCGCCGCTGGGTGAAGCGCGGCTGGAGCGCTCGCACGGAATTGCGACTTCGCTGGCGATGAGTTTGATGGGGCCGCTGTATCAGCGAATCACCGGCACGGCCGAGGATTGCCCGTTTGGACTCATGCCCTGTGGAGGGCCGTCGCTCAGCAAAGTGGATATTGAAACGATTCGCCGGTGGATAGTGGGTGGGAATCCCAATACCGAAGGGGACCCGCACATCAAGACCATCGATGGGGTGCCGTACGATTTTCAAAGCTCCGGTGAGTTTGTTCTGCTGCGCGGAGAGAACCTGGAAATCCAGACTCGCCAGACTCCGGTCGAGACAGAATCGCCCCTTGGCCCAAATGACCACACCGGACTCACGTCCTGTGTCAGCCTCAACACCGCTGCCGCCGTGCGGATCGGCAAACACCGGATTACTTACGAACCGAATCTATCGGGCCAGCCGGATCGCAGCGGTCTGCAACTGCGCATAGACGGAAAACTAACCGAGATGAGCGGGCGCGAGATTCTTCTTCCCTCGGGTGACAGGATTATCCGCACAACCGCGCCGGGAGGAATTCAGATCGAATCGCCGGGCGGGACGGTCGTCGTAATTACGCCAAACTTTTGGGAATATTATCAAGTCTGGTACATGAACGTCGATGTGCGTCAGGCGCGAGCGACGCAGGGAGTGATGGGCGCTATCGCTCCGGGAAACTGGCTGCCGGAGCTTCCAGACGGAAGTTTCCTGGGCCCAAGACCCACCGATTTACACCAACGCTTTCTGACCCTCTATGGGAAGTTTGCAAACGCCTGGCGGGTGAGCGATGCGACCAGTCTTTTCGACTATGCGCCCGGCACTTCGACGGGAACTTTTACCATCGCGAGCTGGCCGGTGGAAAATCCGCGGTCTTGCACGCTGCCGCGAGGAGAGCCCGGTACGCCGCCAAACAAGCCCCCGGCCAAGGCGCTGACGCTGGAGGCAGCCAAGCAACAGTGCCGCGCGATTGTCGCCGACGACCGAAGGGCCAACTGTGAACAAGACGTGATGGTGACTGGGGAGACCGGGTTTGCGGCAACGTATCTGCAAGCCGAGAAAATCGAACGCAACGCGCCTCCCACCGTGCCCGTGGCCGTGCTTCCCGAGGATAATAAGGTCGACCTTGGCAATGAGGTTACCTTTACGTGGAAGAAGTCATCCGATCCGGACGGCGATCCCGTGACCTATAAGTATTGCGTTTGGGATTCACGTGAGAGATTTACCTTCAATGCTTGCGGGCCGGTAACGGTACCGCCGGCATGGCGGACTA
The DNA here is from genome assembly GCA_036521635.1 of Bryobacteraceae bacterium. Classification (GTDB taxonomy): domain Bacteria; phylum Acidobacteriota; class Terriglobia; order Bryobacterales; family Bryobacteraceae; genus Palsa-89. The sequence continues at coordinate 5,264 of DATDHK010000370.1, forward strand.
ATGGCTCTCTCCATGCCGGCGTGGTGGCGTTGGTGGGTTGTTTGTTGCTCGCGGTGCTGCTATTTAAGGGTTTGAAGAAAAAGCCCGGTATTCTGAGTTTGGCGGTGATCGTGATCGTGGCCGCGGTGATCTTGGCTTTCTATGTTGGCCGGACGGACAAGCTTTCCAAATCGGTGGCTAAACTGGATGCGCCGAGTAAGACATATTTCTGGAAGGTGATTGCCGAGGACGATAAGGGCCGCAGCGCGGAAAGCGAGACGCATCGCTTTACGGTCAAATAGCGTGGGGCACGTGACCTTTTTTTAGCGCGTCCAAATCAGAATGACTCGTTCGCGCAAGGGCGTACTGGCCAGCGTGGGTCCGTTTAGTAGTCCGGGTCCCGGACCAGCTCGCAACTGAACTTGAGCTACGCCGGTGATGGAGCCGGGAAGACTCTTCGTGGCGATTACCGTGGTCCCTGTAAAAGGGCCCGGGTCCATGGATGGCGCGAGGGCTACCGCCGGGCCCTGCGCGATTATTCCCGTCCCCAGTGCAGGAGTCACCCCTCCGAAGCCATTGAGGAACACGGTGACCATCGAACCGGCCGTTGCCGGATTGGTGCAATCGTTTACCGTTCCATCCGAATTCAGAGCCAACGCCGCCTGGCCGAATGCTGTCGCAGCGCCGCATGTAGACAAACCCGGAAATGGGCTGGCCAAAGCGGCCGGTGAGAGAAAAATGGAAGGCTGCCGCTCCACCACTCCCACTGTTCGGGTCTCCGATACGGGATTCACGATCTGCTTGTTCACTATCTGCATCTCGACCGTGCTCGCGCCGGCGATTTCGAAGGGAACCTGCACGTTGATTTGCTGGTCCGACGAATAAAGGATCGGCGCCGGGATGCCATTGAAAAATACGCCGAAGGTATTGGTGGATTGCGCTACGCCTCCGGTTGGTTTGAACGGAATCGCAGACGCCAGATTCGCGCCGAAAAGCGAAATGAGTTGACCCGGCGCCACGTTCCTTATCTGGGCGTTGTCCGCTGGATCAACTAGACAAGCCACGCGGCTACTGCTAGAAAAATCGATGGAGGCCAGGCTGCCGTTCGAGCCTGCGACCACTGCCGTACCGTTCGGGCGGAGCGCTAGCTGCCAACCAGGTTGATACTGGGCGAGTCCCGGACAGGACAGATACAGGCAATCGGGAATTCCTTGGACCAGTTGCGTGGCGAAAGCGGACGCGCCGTCCGGAGCCAAGCGGGCGACAAATCCGAGCACCTGGTTCGGCGAGGGACGGCAGCCGTCCGGAGTGTCGGCGAAGACAAGGTCGTCCGAACCAGCGCGGCCCGACAGAACAATATCGCCGGCTGCATTTACGGCCATGCCAGTGATGTGGTCCTGGAAGGAACCGCCGAAGTAGGTGGACCATAGCAGTCCCGTTCCCGTGGAGTTGACCTTGGTGACGTAGCCGGTGGAGTTCGGCGGACCGATGAAGGAGTTGAACGGCAAATTCGGCGGCGGCAGTGGTGGAGCGGCGGCGGTGTAGGCGGTCTGGAAAGCGCCCGGGGTGACGGGGTAATCGCTGGAGTTGGTGGTGCCGGCCACGATGACGTTGCCGGCGCTGTCCACGGCCATTCCCGCGGCGGTCGCGCCGTAGGTGCCGGTGACATACGTGGCCCATATCAACTTTCCGGTGGCATCCAGCTTCGCAACAATTTGATAAGGACAGTAACTGGAAAAGCCGACGCTAGGTCCCGATCCGGCCGAACAGATCGAACCGGCGTGCGTGGACTGAAACGCGCCTGGCGGCAGCGCGGGAAGAGTAGGTGTCGACCCTATGCTGTCCGGCACCGCGTTGCCCGCGAGGAAAATGTTGCCCTGGCTATCGAGCGCGATCAGGCCGCCGCCGAAGACGTCGATGGACAAAAGTACTTTACTTAACGCTGCGTCCAGCTTCAGAGTGAAGCCCTGAGGAAACTTGCCGCCGGACGCGACAAATCCGGGACCGCCGCGGCCAGTTACGAAGACTTCTCCCGCGCTACCGATCGCAATTCCTGTGCCCTGCGTGAATGATGCGTCGCCGTTGATGTAGGTGGAATACACCACCGCGCCGGCTGGATTGACCTTCACTAGAAACGCCTGCGATGCGCCCCGCGGGTTGAAGGTGGGCTGCAATGCGCCGGCAGTCACCGGGAAATCGCGCGATATCGTAGAACCGGTGACGTAAGCCGAACCATCGGATCCCACTGCGATTGCAGCCGCTGCGTCGGCGAAGGAGCCGGACAGAACCGTAAAGTAAATGAGCTTCGATCCGTCGGCCGAGAGCTTGGCCACAAAGGCGTCGGAGGTGTCGTTGAAGCTTACAGGCGCAAAAGAGCCAGCGACGTAGATATTGCCTGCCGCGTCCAGTTGGATGGCCTTGGATACGGCGGCATTTGGCAATTGGGAGAGCAATTGAACATTGCCTCCGAACATCGAAACGGCCGTTACGGACACAAAAAGCGCGAGTCCACGCAACATGCCTTCAGGCTATCACGAGCCCTAGTGCCCGCCCGCCTTACTGAGTAATGAAACTTGGCGTTGCCGGGATTGTTCAGTGCCTCATAAGTCCGGGAGCATGAGCTTCGATGTTGACGAAGCCGCGCTCGATCAGTATCTCCGCGCGGATCACAAGTATTTGCCTGGAGGCATGCAAAGCGAAGGGCGCGAAAGTCAATGGTGAGATCGCCCTTAGTCATCCGGCCGACGAGATCTCGATAGGATCGTGTGCCAAAACGGCTTATTGTCTTCAGACCAGGTCGTAGTATTCGCGGTAATCGATTGGAATGTCGATCAGGAACGGAATTCTTTTTGTTAGCGCTTGGTCCACGCACTCGCGGATTTTGGAGATGCTTGTGACTCGCTTGGCCGCGATTCCGAAGGCTTGGGCGATGGCGGCGAAGTCGGGCGCGGTGAAGTCGACGCCGTAGGGCGGGAAGCCGCGGCGCTCGGCGCTCACGCGGATCAGGCTGAGGCTGGAGTCCGACAGCACCACGACGATGATGGGCAGGACCAGTTGCCGGATAAGCACGAGGTCGTGCAGCATCATCAGCATTCCGCCGTCGCCGACAACCGCTAGCACCGGGCGCTCCGGGTTTGTCAGTTGCGCGGCGATGGCGGCGGGAATTCCGAAGCCCATGCCGGAGAGTCCGTTGGACATGAAAAATGTTCCCGGCTCGTAGCTGCGCCAGAACTGGCCCATCATTAGCTTGTGCGAGCCTACGTCGCAAGCCGCGATTGCGTCGCGCGGGAAAATTGAGCGCAGTTCTTGAATCAAGCGCAAGGGCGACTCGTCGTTGAGCGGCTGGCGTTGGATTGCATTGCGGCGCTGGCCGAGCAGGGCGGGGGGCCACGGTTTCGGAGTGGTGATGCGGGCGCTGAGTTCGGTTAGCAGGGTCGTGAGATCGCCGATTGATTCGAGCGGGCGATACGCTCCCTCGGCCATCGAGATGGTATCGAGCGCCGCGATTCTCACGTCTGCAAACCAAGTTTTGTCGCACTCGACCGGATCGAAGCCGATGGCCAGAATCAGGTCCGCGCTCTTGATCGTCTGCACGATGTCGCGATCGATCGCCATGCCTGAGGCGACGCCCAGGAACAGCGGATGGTCTTCCGCGACGATGCCTTTTACTTTCGGCGTCACGAGGAATGGCGATTGGAGTTTCTCGATTAAAGCGTGGATGGCCGGCGCGTCGGGTGGCGTCGCGCCGAGGCCGATTAGAACGAGAGGCTGGGAGGCGGTTTGGAGACGACTCGCGATTTCTTCAATCGTCGAGACGTTGGCCGCGTGCGTGGGCTGTGGCGATTCCTCGCGTGGTATGTACTCTTTCACTGCCAGATCGCTTGCTAGCGAAAGATGAACTGGACCAGGACGCGGCGCGGCGGCCAGGTCCATGCTGCGCTGCACTAACGCGGTCGTATCCTCCGAGCCGACCGCAAACGAACCTTTCGTGACCGGAGAGAAAAGCTCCTGGAGCGGCAAGCGTTGGTGCGTCATCGTCGACATTGCCGCCGCGGGAATCTGCGCCGTGACGGCCAGCATGGGGGCGCGATCCAACCAGGCGTTTGCGACTCCTGTCACCAGGTTGGTGGCGCCCGGGCCTAGGGTTGCGGCGCAAACCCCGGGCGTGCCTGTTATCTGACCTACGACTTGCGCCATCCAGGCGGCGCTGGCTTCGTGCCCGGTCAACAAGAACTGCAAACCGGCTTCACGGCAGGCGTTTATGAAAGCTACGATTTCGCCGCCGGGCAGTCCAAAGACGTAGCGGACACCGCGCTCGGCCAGGACAGTCGCGATGGCTTGGGCATGCGTGGGCATGTGTTTCTACAATGATAACGGCAGGGCGGCCGACAAACCGCGACCGTCAGCGAGCGGTTGATCGGATGCTTGAATCCTTTTTATTATCTCGACATCAAATATCTTGACATGCAGATACATGGAGGTTACGTATGACAAAGACCGAGACAAAAGAAAGAAGTGTGGCGCGGGCGGTCTCCGGCCAGCGAACGCTGGAAGGCGGCGGCGTCGAGATCACGCGGGCGTTCCCGACTTCGAAAATCGAGGAAATCGATCCTTTCCTGCTGCTGGATCAAATGGGTCCGCTACAGATCGCGCCTGGACAGGCGACTGGATTTCCGGAGCATCCCCATCGCGGCTTCGAGACCGTAACGTATCTCTTGGAAGGCCAGATGGAGCACAAGGATTCGTTCGGCAACCGGGGCTTTCTGGAAGCCGGCGACGTGCAGTGGATGACCGCGGGTTCCGGTTTGGTCCATTCCGAAATGCCGGGCCGGGACCTGGTGCGTACCGGCGGACGCCTGGAGGGTTTTCAGGTTTGGGTGAACCTTCCGGCGCGCGATAAAATGACCGCGCCGCGTTATCAGGAATTGAAGGCCGCGGCGATTCCGCACGCGCAAACGGCCAACGGGGAAGTGCAGGTGAAGGTGATCGCCGGAGAGGCGCTGGGAACGCGCGGGGCGATTGAGAGCCGCACGCCGATTCTGTACTTGCATCTGACGCTGGCTGCGGGGGCGACGCATGTTCAAGAATTCCCTGGTACGTTCAACGCGTTCGCTTATGTTTTTCGCGGACAGGCGCGGTTTGAGGGTGTTTCGGAATCGCAAGGAGAAGGCCGGGTGGTGGTGTTCGGACACGATGGCGACCGGATCACGATTTCAAATGCGGCGCAGCAGCCGGCGGAATTGTTGCTGATTGCGGGCGAGCCGATCGGCGAGCCGGTGGCGCGATATGGGCCGTTCGTGATGAACACGCGCGACGAACTGGTGAA
>DATDHK010000371.1:0-2769 GCA_036521635.1 Bryobacteraceae bacterium
TACGTCACGGGCGTCGACCTTACTGGAAGTGGCGTCACCACCACTCCTCTTCCTGGCCTGAGCTATAACTGCTTGAACCGTGGTTGCGGCCAATCCGAGCTCAGCAGCGCGGTGGACAGTTGGAACGCAACCTACGCTGGCAAGAAGGACGCCATTGGAAAGGCGATACCGGCCCTGGCGCTTCCGCCGAACTATAATTTCGGCCGCTTCTTCAACTCCCAGGATCTGCGCCTAACCAAAACGTTCAAGATCAAGGAACGCTACAGAATTTCCGTGTTTGGGGAAATGTTCAATGTGCTGAACTATACCAACCCGAGCGGATACAACTTCAATCTCGACAATAAGAACGCCAACCCGGCGGCGCAGACGTTCAATTTCGGTATCCCAACCCAGCGCACCGGCCAGACGTTCGGTTCCGGCGGCCCCCGCGCCGTCCAGGTCGGCGGACGCTTTACGTTCTAATTCCGTTAACCATACGAGGAACACGAATCCCACTCGTGTTCCTCGTATTTCTTTCCCAGGGGCCACGATTACACGATTGGCTCGGTAGCCGGCGGTCGGTGTTTATTCCTGCGGGATTTCTTTTGCTTGGGAGGACTGGCCCTCTTCTCCCTGCGTTCCTTGCTGCCAAGCATTGAGAGAAGATAAGCCTGCGCGCTCGCTTCATCGCGGATAATGTTCCAACTCTTGAATGCGTCGTAACGGTTTCGAGTTGTGTCAGCATATCCGTCTCCTCAACTTCTTTGCCCAGATTGTAGTCGGCGTCAATCCGGCGTTGTTGTGCCCGGACGAAGGTCTTGGCGACACTGCGCAGATGTCCGGCAACAACCCGTTCCGGACTCTCGGAAGGATGGTTATTGAAATATGCATTGAGATCGGCTTCTTTGTTGGTGGAGGCCGTGTTCATTGGACCGTGATCGAAGAGCCGCCCCAGCGCAGGACGAAGTTCGGGGCGGCCGCAATTCAGAGTTGCCTCCGAAATGAGCAGATGGAAGAGCGCATAGTAGGCAGTTGAAACAGCCCGCCTGAGATTGGCCTGGCGCCGATCGGCAGCAGGAAGATTGGCAATGTCTTGAGCCAGCTTAAGGAGGTCGTCGGCAAACGCCATTTAGGACGCTAAGGTATGTTGGTCGATTCTCGCCTGCTCGGATTCGCTGCGAAAATTGAAGTAGGGGAGAACGCCCCATTCCTCCAATGGTTGGACCTGTTGAACGATGGCGTCGGAAACCTCGTTCGTAACTTTGAGAAGTTGATCTCGCCGGCTCGCCGCATCCGAAAGGACGACCATGAAGAAGGCGGCTGGCTCGCCGCTCCAATCGGCCTCCAGCGTAGGCGTGACGCTGAGAACGTGAGACCCCAGTCGTCGCGCGGCACGGGCCACGGCGGCATGGAATTGGGCTTGTCGTGCGTATGCCCTTGGAAACGTACACGACACCATTATCCCGCGTCTCGCGGGAATGTGGAAATCCGACTACTTCCCCTCCACCGAAAACGCCAGCAGCACATTCCCCGGCAACCCATTCCAAACCCCATACCCCGAATTGCTGAACACCAACCCACCCGCAATCACCGGCCCCGGTCCATCAATCGATCCACCCGTAGCCTCCACCCCATTCACCGTCTGAAAAGCCCGCGCGGTATTAAAATCCCAAACGATCTCCCCGCTCTTAGTGGAAAACGCCCGCAAGTGCCCATCGACCGACCCCGAAAACACCACCCCCGGAATCGCCGAAATCGCGGCCGACTGCGCGCTGTTGCATCCCTTCGCGCGCGGCTCGCAATCCAGCTTGGCTGGCATCTTGCTCCATAGCTTCTCCCCGTCTTCCATGCGAATCGCATGCAGCCCGCCCGGAGTTCCGCCACTCCTGGTGAATCTGTCGGAAACAGCGACATACGCGGCGTTGGAATCGGCCGCAAATCCCCACTCGATCCCGCCCAGCGCCCCACCCTGGCCAAGCTTGATCTGCCACAACACCTTGCCCTGCCGCTCCGGATCCATCCCGTAAAGCGTCGACGACTTTTGGCCCGCGAGAATAATCTGCTTGCCGTTCCCGAGCGTTCTCAGAATCGTTGAACTTCCAAAATCGTGATCGGGCCCCATCTCCGCGGGACACCCATCCTGCCCCGGCCGGCAACCCATCACAAAATTATCCTTGGCCAAAACCTGGCTGGCCCACTTCAGACGCCCCGAGTCCATATCGATGGCGAGAATGGCGTTGCTGGTGTTGATGTCTACATCGGTGTAAGAATTGCCCGTGGCCGCGTAGATCAGTTTGCGCTTGGCGTCAATCGTCGGCGAAGCCCAGATGGCCGCCCCCGCGGGACCATAAAGCTGTGTGCCGGCCTTACTCTTTCTGGTCGGCTTAGCCGGATCCAACACGCTGTAGCTCTTCCAGATTTGCTTGCCGGTCGCCGCATCCAGCGCGACCACGCTCCCGCGGAATTTGCAGCATTCATAAGTCGCCGACATCGCCGACGCCTCCTCTACCGACGACACCGGCACGTACAGGCGCCCTTCAAACAATACCGGCGCTCCGGTGACGCGCGCGACCGGATGATCGTCCACATGCTGCTTCCACAGAAGTTTGCCGTTCGATGCATCCACGGCATACACTACCGCGCCAAGATCGCCAAAATAGGCGGCATACTTTCCACCGGCAATGCTTCCGATGCTGATTGCGCTTCTCACGCCCATCCCGGCTTCGAAAGACCAGTACGTGCATCCGGTGGCGGCGTCCAGTGAATAGACTTGTCCTGAACCGCTGCCCA
>DATDHK010000372.1:0-16556 GCA_036521635.1 Bryobacteraceae bacterium
GATGCGCATTCCTCGGACGGATCGCGTGGAATATCTTCCGTTTGCCCGATGGCCCAACCGGTGATGCCTTCCAGGCTCGCCGAATTGTCCGGTGAGTCCGAACTGTACTCCGCCACCGACCACTGTTACTCCGACCTTCACGCCTGGTCCGGAAACCACTCCGGTAGGCACGGGCGCCCAGGGTGCCGCCGCGCAGGCGTTCCTGCCGCAAACGTATCCACCCAATACGCTGACGACAATTCACACGCCGCAGACCCATACGCTAACCACGATTCACACGTATCCGCCGTTCACGCCGTATACGCCTCCTTATACGCCGTACACTCCGCACACCTACGGAGGCGGCGGCTACTAGCGTGCACCGCTTGCCAACGCGCGCGGCTTTCCGAGCCGTGACCAAAGGGAGCGGTTTAATAGACAGGGGCCGGGTAACTTTGCCCGGCCCCATTCTTTCTCAAGGAGCGGGCGCGTGTTTCTGACAGCCTATAATCTTCCGCACTACCTGATGTCCAAAGGACTCATCAGCGCCCAATCCGTTGTAGACGGCGATTTTGTGCTGGCCGAAGCCGGACGCCGCAATCGCAATTTCAAAGTTCTGCGCCGCAAACAGCCGGGCTTGTTCGTCAAGCAAATCAAGAGCACGGAGGCGCAAGCCATCTCGACCATTGAGCGTGAAGCCGCGTTCTATCGGACAGTGCATTCCGATCCGCGCTACGCGGCCATCGCCGGAATGATTCCCAAATTTATCGACTATGAGCCGTCGCGCCGGGCCCTCGCGCTCAGCCTCACGGAAAACGCGGAGAGCATATCGGAGCATCACATGCGGCAGGCGCAGGTCCCGGAAAACACCGCGCGATTGATTGGCAACGCGCTGGGGATCGCGCACTCGTACGGTCCAACCATGCTGGCCGATCCGGCCATGCGCGGCCTTTTTCCATATCAGGCGCCCTGGCCGATGTCACTCGATCAGATGGGCTATTCGTTCCTGGATAATTTCGCGCCAATCGGACCGCAGTTGTCCGCGGCGATCCGGCAGCAACCGAATCTGCAGGCCCGGCTCAGCGCGCTGCGTCCACTCTGGCAATACGACAACTTAATTCACGGCGACATGAAATGGGACAACTGCCTGGTCTCCAGCCGCGACGGCGTCGAGCTGAACCTGACGATTGTGGATTGGGAGCTGGCCGACATCGGCGACGGCGCCTGGGATGTCGCCACGATTTTCAAGGAATATCTGGTCAACGCGATTCTCAAGGCGCAGGCCATTGAGACCATGCAGCCGTCCATTCGCGCATTCTGGAAGGCTTACGTTTTGGCTCGCGGCCTGAGCCAGGACGCCGGAAGATTTCTGGACCGCGCGGTACGGTATACGGCGGCGCGCATGATTATCGCCGTGCTCGAATACCTGAATGCATCCCCGCAATTCGGCGCGCTGGGCCCAGTCATGCTCCAGACCGCGACGAATTTGCTGGAAGCGCCGCAGGTGGCGGCAGTCCAGATGATCGGAGTTCCAATTGTGGGGCAGGTTGGTAACCTGCCGCCGATTGAAAATCGGCCTTGGGCTTTTCAGGAATCACCGAACAGGCCGATTTTCAATCGGCGGCAGGATACCATCCTGCCCCACAATGCAATCTAAAATCATGACCTACAACACAGCCGAAGAAATCACGCCCATCTTGCGAGCGATCGCCGTGCTCAGCCCGGTCACGTTTTTGTTCAAAGGCGAACCGGTGCAAGTGACGCCCGGCCCTGTTCAAGCCCTGCCCGGCTTTCCCAACCATCCCCTCCCGCAAATGCCCTTGATCCGCGATATGCAAAGTCAACTCTACGCGCGCTGCTACATGCGTCGTTTCGAAGAACCGCCCCTGGCCAATACAGCCTTCACGCCCGATCCCACGTTCGCCGGAAAATTGTCGCAGAGCAACCGTTCGCAACATCGCTGGGAAGGCGGATGGACCGTCTACGCAATGGCGCCGAACGGCCAGTTGTCGCTGCAAAAGGGCGACCGTCAGCGCATGGCCATCCCCGGCGAATACATTTCAAATGGCGTTCCGGGCATGCTTCCACAAATCGGATCCGTGGTCACTGTTGCAGTGCCGCGCGAATCGGCCAACGCTCAGCCGGCGTTTTATTTCATGTACGGCGAGACTCTGTCGGACGTGTGGGATGAGCATGCGCTGCTCCGCTTTTATTTCCATGCCACCGCTGAGTGCGCGCCCGATCTGATTGAATACGTCACACTGAATCTGAATCGATACCAGGTTCCGTTTCGCATGAAGGCCTTGAATGAACCGGCCATGTATCAGCGCAGCGACGCAATGGTGCTCTACCTGGCCAAGCGTTATTACGACATCACGACGCGAATTGTCCGCGACCTGCCTGGCGCCGTCGCGTCGCAACTCAGGCCGTCCACTCCGCTATTCACTTTGCCGGTTCAGCCCGGCGTGGGTATCTCGGAAGATCCGGGCAACGGTGAAAGCTTCGGCATGAACCGGTGCCGCATGTTTGCCGAGGGCATTGTGGATGCATGGATGGCGGGCGACCAGTCGGCCGGCACGCGATTGAACGCTATCGCCGCGCGATTTGCCGCGGGCGGATTCAATTTCAATCTTCCGTATCTGAGTCCGGGATCGGCCGGCCTCCACGAAGTTTTGACGGAGGTGGATTTCGCCTATGCCTGAAAATATGTTCATCGAAACGGCGGATCGGATCGGGCGGCGGTTGTGCCGCGACGCGGTCTGGTCCGGAAATGCGTGCAATTGGTTGGGCTGGGCGCTGGAACAAATTGGACTCGCCTGGATACCGGTCTACAAGGCGCAGAACTCCACCATCTACGACGGCACGGCGGGCATCGCGCTTTTTCTCGCGCGTCTATACCAGTTCACTCGCGATTCCCAGCAGCGTACCGCCGCGCTGGGCGCATTGAACCGGTCGTTCGCCGCCATGCCCGAAGTAGGCGACCTGTTGCGGCACAGCGTTTATAGCGGTGCGGCCGGCATCGCGTATGCCGCCGTCGAAATTGGCGAAGCGCTGGGTGACGAGCGAATAACGTCGCGCGGTCTTCGGGAATTGCGCGATCCGCGTAATGTTCAACCGAGCGAAACTTACATCGACATCATCGGCGGATGCGCCGGCACAATTCAGATGTTGATCGATGTGGCGCGCCGGTTCCGCGCCGATGACCTGCTGGAAACGGCTGCGGCGCACGGGCAAGTATTGCTCAAGAAGGCCGTGAAATCGGACGCCGGATGGTCCTGGGATACATTGCCGGGAAGCGGCGAAAAACATCTTCTTGGTTATGGCCATGGCGCGGGCGGCATCGGCGGCGCACTCATTGAACTGTGGAACGCGACGGGCGATGCGGCGTATCGCGAGGCCGCGCTGCAGGCGTTCCGCTACGAGCGGTCCTTCTTCAGCGCGGAGCGGCACAACTGGCCCGACCTGCGGTCGATGGCCCCGCTGGGGATCACTTCGACGGAACCAGTGTTCGCGATGGCGTGGTGCCATGGCGCTCCAGGAATCGGTTTGTCGCGATTGCGTTCCCACGAATTGCTGGCGGACGATCCGGAGATTTTGCAGGATTTGAGCGAGGCGCTATACAGCACTGCCGCGGCGTGTTCCTCGGTGACATTTCCGGCCAGCGGCAATATGAGCCTGTGCCATGGGTTGGGCGGCAACTCGGATCTCTTGTTGGCAGCGGCGGACAGTTTGGATCGAAGCGATCTGCGCCAGATCGCGGAGGCGGTCGGCAGGCAAGCCATCGCGCAGATCCAGGTTTCGGACATGCCGTGGCCATGCGGAGTGAACGGCGGAGGAGAAACACCGAACCTGATGCTTGGGCTGGCGGGCATCGGGCATTTCTACTTGCGTCTGTACGATTCCGCGCGCGTGCCGTCCATTCTGCTTTTGCGCGACGCCGCCGCGCGAGCAGTTGGGAGCCGCTCAAGAACAGCAGCAGTTTTGTAGGGCAGGATGGTATCCTGCCCCACATGTCAGGTTGAACAAACTACGTCAGTATCGGGGCATGCACCTGTGACGAGAGCCAGATCATGTACTCCTCTTCCTCCCTCGAAAGCGGCCCGCGATTCATCGCTTCCACCATGCCCTCGAGTTCCGCCGGAGTCAAAGGCGAACACAGAACACCGTCGATCTCCGGCCGGCTGAGCACGAACCGGTAGTAATCGCAAACGTCCGGCAGCCAGTAATGAGACGGCAAGCGCATCTGCTCGAACATCTCTTTCGTGATGCGCGACATGGCGCTCTTGAAATTAAAAACCAGTCCGGTGCGAGACGGGCGGAAATAGGGAAACAAATCGGCGCGCGCGCCGGGATGAGCGGAATTGAAGCGAATGTAGCTGATGTCGAGCAGTCCGTAATGATCCGCCACCAGCGCCAGCGGACGCTGATGAAACGTGGCCCCGATGGCGCAGGCCCCGTTGTGCCGCGCGGTGCGGGCGCGCTCGATCGACGTTACGCGCGAATAAAAACTCTGATCGTTCGAGACAGCCCCGGCAATCAACAGGTCCACGCGCTTCAACCCGGGAACCTCGTCGATCACTTCGTGGAATTGCAGGACCGAGAACAGCGGATCGTCCAGATACGAAACCACGCCGACCACCAGCTCGTCGCGCCGCGCCGCGTTACCGTCCAGAATTTTCGCGAGACCCTTGCGGACGCCGTCATAAAGCGGCCAGTGCAGGTCGGCCGTTATGAAAAAGAAATTAACACCGGACTCGTAAGCCGCCACCACCGTATCGGGCGTGGAAGTAATGCCCAGGCAAAATGGACTCACCCGCAGACCGCTTTTCCCCAGCGGCAAACGATCCGTGGGCTTCGGCAAAGTGCGGCGGGGATGAATGGAAGCAAGGGCTGGTTGCATACGGCCGGTCGCCTCATTATAGCCCGAAAAGCGCCGGTTTTAGCCTGTTTTTTGCTTATTTATTGCTTGTGGATTTCGCGCTCACCAGTGCGGCCGTGCCTTTGTCGGCTAGCGGAAAGTCGCTGCTTGAAATTGAAAGGCGTTCGCCCGAAGTCCAGTCGAACACACCCAGCCGGAACTGGTAAGTCTCCCCGTCCCGGCGCGCGGGCGGCCGGAAAAGTAGCCGCTCCATCGCCGTGTCTCCCGCTTTCCAAATGCGCGTCGGCGGATCGCCGTTAAGGATTTGATGATCCAAATATCCGGTTACATTTCCGCTTTGATCCAGTACGTGGACGAAGCACCAGTAGTCGCGATCCACTGGTTTCAGACTGCGCCAACGCAGCCTCACCTCCAGCCCCTCGTCCGTGTGACGGAGCGAAAGACCCGCTAGCTGAAGCTTGCCGCCGAATGTCACATTGCAACTCGGGATGCCATCCAGCGCAGCGCTCAGGAATGCGCCCGTCTGAATGAACCGGTTCGACTCGCGGTTTGCAAAAACGCGCGCGGCGCCGCCATCGGGAAGCGCGCGCGCAATGGGCAACTCGACGAATCTTCCGCTCGTGCGCACTTCCTTCAACGCCACATCGCCAAGATTATTGAAGTTCGCCGCCTGCGCTTCACCGCCCTCCTTGTGGATGAAGTAGGCGCTGGAGCTTATCGCCGCCAGTAGCGCGGCGCGATCGGTTTGATACGCAGTGGTCGTAACATCGAATGGCAGCTTATTGCGAATCGCGGCGAGTTGAAAGTTGTCGGCGTTGAAGCGCACACTGTCCGTTCCCAGGATCAGCGATTTGTGTTCGCCGCCGGTAAGTTTGGCCTCGCGATAGATATCCAACAGGATTTCTTGCTGGGGCCAACCAGCCGGATTGTACATTCGCGCATAGTCCAGCCTGGGCGCGACGAACAGCAGACCGCCCATTTCGAATCGCCGATTCCCAAAAATTCCGAAAGATGTTTGCAACATGCCGATCAGCGGAAGAGCGAGCAACGCGCAGGCCACGATGCCGGCTTTCACGCCTTGATTCGACAACGCAGTTTCAATCAGAATTGCCAACGCCAGGGCGAGCGCTGGAAATAATGGAGCGGCATAGCGCAGATCGCGGTAGTGCCCGAATATCAGGAACAGAACCGGCGATCCCCACAGAGCGCAAAGCAGCAGTCCGCGTCTTCCGGCAGCCGGGATCGCGCGGGCGAACGCGACTATCAACAGAGCAAGAATGACGAAGTACACCGTCGGACCGGCATTCAATAAATTTGTTAGGTAATTCGAAATGCCGGGCCACGAGAAGACTTCACCCGTGCCGTAGATCTTCGCCGTCGCGGTGGATCCGGCTTTCAGAGCGGTACCGAAGACTGAACGAAAGTTGAAAAGGTACCACGGCAGCGCCAGCAGCACGGCGGGCACAATCAAGGCGGCCACTGTCTTCACGCGCACCGCGGAAGTTCGCGCTCTAATCGCAAAGTAAAGCATCGGAATCAGAACATAGAGCGGAAAACTTATTTTCATCAGCAGCCCAAGCCCGCAAATTGCACCCAACAAAAATGCCTTCCAAGCGCCATCGAACTCGTTCCACCAGGCGATCAGGCAGACGGCAAGACAGACCAGGGCCGTGAGTCCGCATTCCACCAGAAACCATCGGGAAAGACCGTAAAGTATCGGCATGGTCCCGGCAATGAAGACCGCGATTAAGCCGGCGCGCGGGCTGGCGTATTTCTTTCCGAGCCAATACAATGCGCCAAACATGACCGGCAGGAACGCTAAATTGATCGCGTAGGCCGCGCGAATTTTGCGTCCGGCGATCCAGTAAATCGGAGTTGGCAACGCCGCGATCAATGGCGGTTTGGCGGCCATGCCGTGCAGAAACTGTTTAGAAAAACCGATCAACCCGCCGTCGGCAAGAGCATCGTAGAAGACAAGGCTCTTGGATAAGTAGTAAGCGTCGTCCCAACTGGGAGGCGAACGATCCAGCCGCAGCCAAAGAAAAGTAGCGCCTATGAAAAAAAAGCAGAGCGCTAGGAAGGCAAGGCGGCGTTTCAAATTGCCATCATACTCGCTAACGCAACGTGGCGCGGGCATGAGTGCGCGCCACATCTATAGTGGAAGGTATATAATCGGCAGCGAAACCAAAAATGTTTTCTATTGTTCTTCTTCTCTCCTTTCTAACCGCGCAGTCCAATCCCGCGGCCGCTCCGGCAATCGATTGGGCAAAAGCCAAACGTGTGTATGACGCCAATTGCGCCGGCTGTCACGGACCGGAAGGCGTGGGCGGAAAAGGTCCGGCGCTGGCCGTTCCGAAACTGCCGCGGGCGCGGACGAATGAACAACTGGCCGAGGTAATCGTGGGCGGGATTCCGGGCACCGTCATGCCGCCTTCCTGGCACCTGGGCAACGAGGGTGTGATGCTCACGATCGCCTACGTCCGCAAACTCGGCGCCGGCGCGACTCCGCCCACTGTGGAAGGCGACGCGGTCAAGGGACGTGCGCTCTTCGCCGGCAAAGGCGGCTGCGCCAATTGCCACGGCATTGGTTACGGCCCGGACTTGGCCAGCATCGGTTCGCGACGCACGGCCGCCAGCCTTCGCGAATCGATTACCGATCCGGCGGCGGAAGTGAGCGAGGATTTTCTGCCGGTGCGAATTGTCACGCGCGAAGGAAAGCAGGCGCAGGGTCTTCGCGTCAACGAGGACACTTTCACGATACAAATCATCGAGCCATCGAGCCGGTTTTCGTCGTTCCGCAAAGACTCGCTGTCGAAGCTCGACAAGCGAACTGGGGAGTCAGTGATGCCCAGCTACAAAACGGTTTTCTCCGAAAGCGAACTGCGGGATTTAGTAGCCTACTTGTCTTCGTTGCGGGGTGAACGATGAAGTTCGTTTTTCTGTCCGCACTGGCCGCCAGCCTGTCGGCCCAAGTGCCGTATCAGCGCATTGTCGATGCCGACAAGGAGCCGCAGAACTGGCTTACTTATTCGCGGACTTATAACGGCCAGCGCTATTCGCCTCTGACCCAGATCACGCCCGCCAACGCCGCTCAACTGAAGCCGCTGTGGACTTACCAGATTAAGCAGATGGATCACTTCGAGACCACGCCCCTGGCAGTGGACGGCGTGCTTTATATCACCGAGCCGCCCGATACCGTGGTGGCGTTGGACGCGCGCACCGGGCGTAGTTTGTGGCGTTATGTTCGTCCCGTGCCGGCCGACATTCGCGCTTGCTGCGGGCGCGTAAACCGCGGCGTCGCGATTCTGGATAACAGCGTTTATGTGGGTACGCTGGACGCCCACCTGATCGCGCTGAATGCGCGCAATGGCGCGGTGGAGTGGGACACCGTAGTCACCGATTACAAGGCCGGCCATTCGCTGACGCTGGCGCCGTTGGCCATCAACGGCAAGGTGATTGTGGGCATCGCCGGCGGCGAGTATGGCATTCGCGGATTCATCGATGCCTACGACGCGAAATCCGGGAAACAACTGTGGCGGTTCTGGACTGTCCCCGACCGCGGCGAGCCGGGCAACGATACGTGGCGCGGGGAAAGCTGGAAAACGGGCGGCGCTCCGGCATGGGTCACGGGCGCTTATGACCCGGAGTTGAATCTCGTGTATTGGGGCACGGGCAATCCCGGGCCGGACTGGAACCCCGCCGTGCGCGGGGGGGACAATTTGTATTCGTGCTCGGTGGTGGCGTTGGATGCGGCGACAGGAAAACTGAAGTGGCATTTTCAGTTCACGCCGCACGATTCGCACGATTACGATTCCACGAACGTGCCGATGCTCTTTGATGGCGTGGCTCGCGGCAAGCCGCGGAAGCTGCTGGCGCTGGCCAATCGCAACGCGTTTTACTACTTGCTGGACCGTGCCAGCGGCGAGTTTGTATCGGGCTCGCCCTACGCGCACTACACCTGGACGAAGGGCCTGGACGACAGTGGACGCCCGCAAGTGGACGCGGCGATGGAGCCGAGCGAGAAAGGAACGCTGGTGTCGCCGAGTCTGTACGGCGCGACAAATTGGTACAGCCCGTCTTATTCGCCGGCGACGAAGCTGGTCTACGTTTCGGTCCGCGAGCAAAGCTCGTATTTCTACAAGGCCGACGCCGAATATCAGAAAGGCGCGATGTTTGTCGGAGGAGGCGAGCGTGCGATTCCCGGCGATCAGGCCTGGGGAGCGGTGCGCGCGCTGGACGCGCTGACGGGCGCGATCAAGTGGGAGTTCAAGCTGAAATCGCCGCCCTGGTCGGGTGTGCTGTCCACCGGCGGCGGGCTGGTGTTCGGTGGCTCGATGGAGGGCAACTTCTATGCGCTGGACGCCAGGACGGGCAAGCCGCTTTGGAATTATCAGACGGGCGCTGAAATGTACTCCAATATTATGTCGTTCGGGGTGGATGGCAAGCAGCGGATCGCGGTTACGTCCGGGCACGCGTTATTTGTGTTTGGGCTGGAGTAATTACTTTTGGTCCACTGGTCAGCTGATTGCCAGCTTGACCGGCTGGTCGGCACGGCTGAGCATTTCCACGATGGCAAGCTGATCTGGCCGAAATCAGCAAGTTCATCCAGCTTGCGCACCGCAAGGATACATCTCGAACTTGCTGATTGGGGCCAAACTCTGCCCCCGGTTTTTTCGGTCTAAATCCTCTCCGCAGTCAGTTGCCAGATGGTTCCGCCGCCACTTCCGATCCAGCTCCGGCCTTGACCCAGATCCGGTAGCGCAAGGAATCCTCATAAGGAAGGCGAAGCGAGAGTGTAAGTGATGTGAATTTCGGTTATGCTATTGGACGGAAATCGGGTGGCGATGACGCAGGGCTTCGTCAGCATAAAGCCGAAAGCGCTCGCCGGGACCCGAAAAAGATTGTATGAATGAGGCGGCGGACTTATTCTACGAGCTGCGATTAAAGACGGAGTTCCTGGAATCAAAGGGAACAGCGTTTCAGGACCTCTTCGTCAGGATCATGTCCAAGGCGCATCCGGGCGATTTCATCCCGTGTCGGCCCTGGGGCGCAGCGGGCGACCGCAAGAACGACGGATACCTCAAATCCGAACGACTCCTCTTTCAGATCTACGCTCCCAACGAGCTCAAGGTCGCTCAGACGATTGCGAAGGTCACCGAAGATTTTACGGAGGCGCTCCTTCACTGGAAGGACCATTTTGATACATGGGTCTTCGTTCACAATACGACCCGTGGCCTCCCTGCCGACGTTATCGCGGCACTGCTCGACCTCCAACAACGTCATCCGGCCGTCAAAGTAACGCACTGGGGATTTGACGAACTGCTCCTGCGGTTTCGACAACTCCCACCCGAGGCACTGCGCTCGCTCTATGGATTGGCGCCGCAACCTGGCGCGCCGGCGAGGACGTTGCGCGACTCATTAACTATCATTGTCCCGGTCTACAACGAAGCGGCCAACCTGGAACCGTTGTTCAAGGGACTTCGAGCCGAAAGATTCATTGACCGGTATCCGATCCTAATCTGCGATGACGCCTCAACAGATAATTCCTTCGCACTCTTGCAAGACAATTGCAAGGATACTCCGAGCATTACGTGCCTTCACAGTCCGACAAGAACCCACAAGGTTGGCGCGATCGAGCAGATGATGCACGAAGTGCGCACCCCATTTGTGCTGACCTTGGATGCGGACTGCATGATCAGGGAACTCCACGACGACGCCCTTGAGCAACTATTGCGCAAGATGAACGAGCACAACTATGCCGCTGCGTGTTTTCGCATCATCCCACACGACCGTGACTGGCTCGGTCGCCTACAGAAGCTCGACTACACAATCTTCACGGACACAATCCGGCGACTGTTGAGTATACCCGTGTGCCTCATCGGACAGGGAGTCGTCTGGAACACCGAGAAGTTCAGAGAGGTGTTGTCCGAGCACAGCAAGCAATATGATGGAGACGATCTGGAAAATACCCTGATCGCACTCACGAAGAACATGTCTTTGCATTGGGAGCGTGACACTCTCGTGCTCACCACCAATCCGAAGGAATCCATGCTGGGCGTGGTTCGGCAGCGCGCTCTTTCGTGGGATTTTGGCATGTTCCGTGTGCTCCTCAGCAAGAGGGCCTTCATGCTCGGCGGGAACTCTGGAGCGTTTTACAAGAACATCGTCCTGATGGACTTAGTGGCGCACCCGCTGCGTTTGCTCGCGATTCCGCTGCTACTGGGCATTGTGTCGTTTGGGCTGACCGGCGACCGCGTGTTCGGCCGCGCGGCGTTCATCATGTACAAACAATCGCTTGCGCTGAGTTTCGACTATGGCTCTAGCGCCATAGTTGGCATCTGGATCGCGACCGTGGTGACCTCGTGTATTTGTGTGCGCGGCCGTGTTGTGGCGACGGTCAAGTGGGCCATCTTCAACGCACTCTACTTGTCCTCGCCATTCGTGTTCGTGATGTACTATCCGCTTGTCACCGCAACCAACGTTAATGCCGAGGACGTGTTTGGTTCGGCTGTCCATTGGTTCACGCTCGGCCACTTCCTCACATACGTGTGGTGGGTGCTGCTCACCCTCATCTTGCTCTGCGGATCATCTCTACAACGAAGCACAAAGCGAAAACTGCTGGCAAGCGTACTCCTGGCGCCAATGTATTATTTCATCCTGATGGTAGTGTGCAAAACAACAGGAATATGCAAGGCTTTTAAAGAGCGCGCATTTGGGCGCTGATGACCCCAAATTACTTCACGTGACGACGCGCCCGCCGATGGCCGCGCCGCTGGTAACGGAAACAATGCCCGACATACTGGCTGTAGTTTGACCGCTGCTCAGAAATGCGCCCGCGATGAGGAACGCGGCGGCGACCGTCAGAATACGAGTTCCAAGCATATAGCCCCGGCCTGAAATTTCATTAGAGGCTCGAAAAATCGTGAATCGTGCTTAGATGCAGGCGATCACGTCGATCTCGACCAGCGAATTCCCCGGGATGCCGCCCGCGGCCGCGATGGTCGTGCGCACCGGAGGCTCATCCCCAAAGCGGCCCTGAAAAACCTCGTTCATTTCCTTGTAGTCTTTCAGGTCGTTCAGATAGACATTACACTTGAGAACCTTGTCCATCGACGAGCCGGCGCTCTCGAGTTGCTCCTGGATTTGGTCCAGCACGGCTTTGGTATGTACCTTGATGTCGCCTTCCTTGTGGTATCCAACGCCCGAGATGAACAGCAAATTCCCGTAAGCGACAGTTCCGCTGAACAGCGGCGTCTTGGCCGGCTTCTTGCCGTTGCGATAGATGACTCGCTTGGCCGGTTTGTCTTGTGCTTTGGCGGGTACCGCTACAACTGCCGCGGCAGTAGCGGCTGTCACCGCTCCACGTCCGAGAAAATTACGCCGATTCGATTTGTTCATTGATGTCTCCTCTCCGCGATCCAACTCGTTTCTCCATACTCACCCATGTTGACGACACCTGCCATTTTGTCGCCATCGACGGTTCCAGTAAGTATATAGGAGAGCCGCTGGCCCTCGATCTGGAAGGATGTCTGGAAGCGAACCGTGTTGGCCGCGACCGTGCCCCGCAGCGGCGCCGATCCGAAGACATCGGTTACGTACTCTCCTTCCAGTTTCGAGCCGTCCTGCTGCAGCCGGATCGAATGCGTCGCCGATCCCCTGCCGAATTCAAGATGCGCATCCCACGCCCCGGCGACAGCCACCGGCTCACCCGTGGGCACAGAGGGGTTTTCAAATTTCGGCGGCTTGGAGAGCACCGCATAAATCCGATCCGCAACCACCTTCTGTTCGCCGGGCATCAACATATATGGAACTACCGAGACCGAGCTCGCCATCGTGTCCGGCCGCCGGCCGCGTCCCGAAGCCAAGATGATGCGCGGTTCCGTTTCGCCTAAAAGTTTGTGCACTTCCTGTCCCGTGATTCCGAGCTTTGCGCCGTCCCATTCGATGACCAGCGACGGTGTCCGATTCGATAAGTCCGCGCTAGGCTGAACGATCTTCGCAGCCACGCCGTCGATCCCTTTCACGCGCCTTGCCACGTGGTCCAGCCGCGCCTCCCATTGGACCCATTCGGCTTTGTGGTCGCGCTTCACCCACATTTCCACGGCCGCGAGCATCCCCATGATTTCTTCCTTGCCGACCTTTAAGGAGCGCCCGAAAGCATGGTGTGGCGCGCTGTTTGCCCAAGCCGCCTGGAGCCATTTCTTTTCGCCGAGGAGAAGTCCGGCGGCCTGCGGCCCGCGAATGCATTTGCCGCCGCTGTAGGCAACCGCCGATGCTCCGCGCTCCAGGTGAACATTCGATTTTAGAGTCAGGATCTCGGCGGCTGCGTCCACGATCACCGGGACATTTTTTCGCTTGGCAACCTCGGAGACGACTCTTGTTCCCAGCGGTCCGTCATCGCCGGGTCCGCCCAGGATGTACACCATCGCAGTGCTGTCGTGAAATGCGGATTCCAATTCGCTCGGTTCGCGCACTTCGACAATCTTGACTCCCACCATTCGAATGGCGTGGTCGTAGACATTGCGTGAATACTTGGGAATGATGACTTCGTTCTTCATTCCTCTGAGGTCGGGCAGCCGCTGCATCTTCTCCGGGTTGTATCCCGCGATCGCCGCCGCCGCGCAATTGGTAAGCGCGGCGCAGCACCCGGCGGTGACGATGCCCCACTCGGCGCCGGTGATCTCAGCCAGCCGCTTTCCCACGCCCTCCATCAGTTCGTCCATCTGCACGTAGCCGCGCGAAGCTTCGTCCATCGCGCGCTTCACCTCGGGAAGGGTCTGCGATCCGGTGATGATCGTAAACGTGCCGCGGGCGTTGATGATGGGCCGCACGCCAATCGAGCGATACAAATTTGGTCCGACGTCAAGCGGCGTGGCGTCGGCTTTTTGTGCGCCGGCTCCAAGAGCCTGCGCGGCGGCGAGCAATCCTCCGCGCCGGAACAAATCGCGACGGCTGTGGCCGGTCGACGACTTCATTTTCGCCCACGATAGATTTGGCATATTCGTCCTATGTCCGGTTCAGATTATATCGCTGTTGCAAATTCATTCGTGGGTGAAGTATAAAGGCAGGGCATGAAATACGCGCTGCTCTTGTCGATCGCCGTGACGGTACTGGCTCAGGATCCGCCTTTGTGCCAGGTGACTCATCCCACGGCAAGCTTTTCCATACCGTATGTGAAATCGCAGCAGGCGTTGAACTCGGACCCTGCATCGGCCACGTGGAAGAACGCGGCGTCGGTCTGGATGTCGAAAAGCTGTTCCAGAGAGTTGGAATACCCCGATCTCAAAACCGAGATCAAGGCGTTCTGGACCGATTCCGATCTGTATCTGCTGTTCATCTGTCCATACCGGACACTAAACGTTTTCCTGCCGCCCCAAAACGACAAAGAGCGCCACGGACTTTGGGACAAAGACGTGGTCGAAATGTTTCTTGGCGACGATTGGGAAAACATTCGCCACTATCGCGAATATGAAATCGCACCGACCGCGGATTGGATCGATCTCGCCATCGACCTGGATCATCGCGGCCAAGGCGAAGCCTGGCAATCGGGATGGAAGCTGACCGCGCGCGTCAACGAAAAGGCGAAGATCTGGTATGCCGCGTGCCAAATTCCGTTGAAATCCGTCAGCGAGAAGGAAATCAAACCGGGGACGCGATGGCGCGCGAACCTCTACCGGATCGATGGCGGCGGGCCCGATCCTCAGCGCCGTTTCCTGTGCTGGCAGCCCACCTGTGCAGGGAAGCGCGATTCTAATCACGTGCCTGAGAATTTCGGTACATTGATTTTTGGGAAATGAGATTACTAGTTGTTCTGTTCTTCGTCACGATTGGAATTGCGCAGGACGTTGAGACCGGCCGGAAGCAGTTCGAGTCTCTTTGCGCGTCCTGTCATGGCGCGGATGGTGCGGGCGGCGAACATGGTCCGAGCATCCTGCGTCGAGGCGGACGGGCGCAGGCCGGCTTACGCGAGACGATCACGAAAGGAATTCCGGATGCCGGCATGCCGTCCTTTCAACTTCCACAATCCGGCTTGGATGCATTGATAGCTTTTGTAGGCGTCTTGAGAGATCCGGCTGCCAACCATCCAACCGATGGCGACTTCGCGGCGGGCGCCCGGTTTTTCTCCGGATCGGGAAATTGTGGTCAATGTCACATGCTGAAAGGCCACGGTGGCTCTCTTGGTCCGGATCTCACGAATCTCGCGCGGGATCGAACCCTGGGTCAGATCGTTCAGGCGCTGCGTAATCCAGGTGTGCAGCCGGCGCCGGGATATCGTCCAGTAACCGTGCGTTTGCGCGACGGCCGGACGCTGCGTGGCCTGGCGAAGAACGAGAGCAACTACGAATTGCAGTTGCAGGGCGAAGACGGAATTCTTCATTTTCTTTCAAAGGATCAAATCGCTCAGCAGACCAATGAACCGAAGTCTCTCATGCCGCCCATAAAGGCACTCGAATCGGAGATACGCAATTTGCTCGCATTCCTGACTCGATTGACTGACGATGGTCCGATGCCTGTCTCGCTTCCCGCATCGCCTGCTACTGTTATCGCCACTCCAAAACTGGGCGAATGGCCGAGCTATAACGGCAACCTCAGCGGGAACCGCCACAGTCCGCTGCGCGAGATCAACACCGGCAATGTCGCTCGCCTGGCCCCGAAATGGATGTTCCCGATCGCCGCATCGCGAAGTCTCGAAGTGACGCCGGTGGTAGCGAACGGAGTGATGTACGTCACTGCTGCGAACCAGGCGTGGGCGCTCGACGCCCGCAGTGGGCGGCAGATCTGGCACTACTCGCGTCCACTCACCAAAGGAGTGATTGGGGATGCCGGATCGGGGATCAATCGCGGAGTGGCTTTGCTCGGCGACAAAGTCTTCATGGTGACCGATCATGCTCACCTGATCGCGCTCAGCCGGATCAACGGCCAGCTTTTGTGGGATTCGGAAATGGCCGACTATCGCCAGAATTACGGCGCCACGTCGGCTCCGCTGGTGGTGAACGATCTCGTTATTTCCGGCTCTTCGGGCGGCGATGAAGGCGCGCGTGGATTCATCGACGCATACAAAGCATCCACCGGAGAGAGGGCGTGGCGATTCTGGACCATGCCCGCTCCCGGCGAGCCGCTGTCGGAAACGTGGGCCGGGAAAGCGATCGAGCATGGCTGCGTCGATGCGTGGCTCACGGGCACTTACGATCCGTCGACGAATCTTATCTACTGGCCCACCGGGAATCCGTGTCCCGATTACAACGGCGACGAGCGAAAGGGCGACAACCTGTATGCGAATTCCGTAGTCGCGCTGGATGCGCAGACGGGAAAGCTTCGCTGGTATTTCCAGTTCACGCCGCATGATTTGCATGACTGGGATGCCACGGAAACTCCGATGCTCGTCGATGCTGAATTTCGAGGTCGGCCGCGGAAGCTGCTGGTGCAGGCCAACCGCAACGGGTTCTTTTACGTGCTTGATCGCGTGACCGGCGAGTTTCTGTTGGGCGAACCTTTTGTCCACAAGCTAACCTGGGCGAACGGTCTGGACGCGAAGGGCCGACCCAAAGTTTTGCCGGATTCGGACCCCACTCCGCAAGGTGTCAAAGCCTGTCCGTCGGTGGTGGGAGCGACCAACTGGATGTCGACAGCTTATAACCCGGCCACTCGCCTGTTCTACGTAATGGCTCTGGAAGCGTGCGATATCTATACGAAATCC
>DATDHK010000373.1:0-4867 GCA_036521635.1 Bryobacteraceae bacterium
GTTCTCTCTCGTCGCTGCCGCCGGACTCGGTCATGGAAGTTATGCTGGGCGACGACGCCTATGCGATCTGCAATCAAGGCGGGCAACTGCACGCGCTATGGGGAATTTGTCCGCATGCCGGCGGACCCATCGGTCAAGGCACGTTGCAGGAGAATTCCATCGTGTGTCCCTGGCATGAGTGGGCTTACAACTGCCAGACGGGCGAAAACGACTACGATCCGGCCGTGAAGCTCGACCGGTTTGCCATCAAAGTGGAAGGCGACAACATTCTCATCGATCCGGAAACGCGTGCCTGAATTACCGGAAGTTGAAACTGTCGTTCGAACGCTGGCGCCGAAACTCACTGGGCGCACGATATTGGACGCGAAGTTTTCCTCGCACCACGTCGTCCGGCAGAAATTTTCCGAGTTGCGCCGGCGCGTGCGCAATCAGCCGGTGAAATCGGTGCGCCGGCACGGGAAGTTTATTGTGCTCGAACTGGACCGCGGTATCCTTTCCATTCATCTTGGAATGACCGGCAAGCTGCTGCTCGATAAAGAGCCCGGTCCCTATGCGCGCGCCGTCTTTCAGCTTGACGAAGGACTGCTGGTCTATGACGATGTCCGCCATTTCGGCCGAATCGAATGGAGCGCCGGATTGCTCGAGCGGGCCGAGGCATTGGGCCCCGACGCCCTGGATATCCCGCTAGAAGATTTTCTCAAGTTGCTGAAGAAGCGCAATTCCCGCATCAAGCCGCTGCTGCTCAATCAGAGATTCCTGCGCGGCATGGGAAACATTTACACCGATGAAGCGCTATTTGAAGCGCGCATTCACCCGCGCGCGATCGCATCCAGCTTGAGCAAGGATCGTGCTGCGCGGCTGCATCGCGCCATGGTCGATATTCTCGCCACCGCAATTCGCCTGAAGGGCTCGTCGATTTCCGATTATGTCGACGCGGCCGGTGAGAAGGGCAGCTTCCAGTTGCAGCACCAGGTGTATGGACGCGCCGGCGACGCTTGTCCTACTTGCGCGACACCGGTCCGGCGGATCGTGGTGGCGGGACGTGGGACACACTACTGTCCGAAGTGCCAACGGAGTTGAGAATCTGATCGGCCAGTTGCGCGGCCGCCTTCATTTCCGCGGCATCGTGGACGCGAACCATGTGTGCGCCTACGAGAATTGCTGCCGTCAACGCGGCCGCCGAAGCGCACTGCAGCGCTGAGTCCGACAGGGACTGTCCCAAAAATGCTTTGCGCGATGGGCCTACGGCAATCAGAAGTTCGAGACTCGCCAGTTCGCCCAGCCGCGCCAGGATCTCCGCGTTCTGCTCCTTCCGTTTTCCAAAACCGAGACCGGGATCAATGGCGATTCGCGCGCGATTCATGCCTGACCGCACAGCGCGGTGCACGGACGCATCCAGATCGGCCCGAATGCCCCCCATCACATCCTTCATCGGAGGAAGTTTGGCCCAGCTCTCCGGAGTGCCACGCATATGATTGACGATCAGTCCGGCGTCAAAGTTCGCGACGATGCGCGCCAACTGCGGATCGAACGTCAGGCCCGAAGGATCGTTGATGATCTCGGCGCCGTGCTCCAGCGCTTTTTCAGCGACGGCCGATTTGTAGGTGTCCACCGAGATCGGTACAGTCAGTTTTCCATTGAGACGTTTCAGCACCGGAATCAAGCGGCGCAGCTCTTCAGCTTCTGAAACGCGCTGTGCGCCGGGCCGGGTGGATTCAGCGCCGATGTCGATAATATCTACGCCCTGTTCTTCAAGATCAACGGCTCGCGCAAAGGCGCGGTCAGGATCCAGATATTTTCCGCCATCTGAAAACGAATCCGGTGTAACGTTCAACACACCCATGATGAGCGTCCGCTCCCCGGCCAGTAATTGCCGATGCTTCAGGTTCCAGACCAGGTGGCGTCTACTCATATCTCAGGGCCACGATCGGATCCAGATTCGCGGCACGATTGGCCGGATAGTAGCCGAAAAACATTCCGACAGCCAGCGAAATACCGACGCCGAGCACTACCCACAACAACGACAGAGTGGCCGGAATGGAGGGGATGAGATGACGAATGGTGAATGCGAAAGCCGCAGCGAGCATGATCCCGATCGCTCCGCCGGTGCACGTAAGCACGGTGGCTTCGAACAAGAATTGAATCCGGATATCGGCCTTTCGCGCACCAATCGCTTTTCTCACGCCGATCTCGCTGGTGCGCTCCGTAACCGAGATGAGCATGATATTCATGACACCGATACCACCCACCAACAGGCCCACCGAACTGATGATTCCGGTGAGGATCACCAGAGCGCCGGTAAGCTGGTTCCACAAGGCGCTGATGAAATCCGGCGAGATGATGGCGAAATCGTCCTCGGTGTTAAAAGGTACGTGCCGCCGCCTGCGCAACGCTTCCGTCACCTCGTCCTTGGCCTTCTGCACATCGCCGCCTTTGGGCGCCATGAACGCAATGGCCAATTCCTTGATATCCGGATTATCCTTGTGAAATTTGCTCAACGGAATTATGGCGAACTGGTTTATTCCTCCGGCTCCGAAAAAGCCCGAGTCCCGTTCGAACACGCCGATCACTTCGAAGAGCTCACCGTTCAAATGCACCATTTTTCCGATTGGGTCCGTGTGTGGAAACAAAGAGTCGGCGATGTCCACGCCCAACGCAACCACAGCCCGCGCGTGGTCTTCATCGTAACGCGAGACGAAGCGTCCTTGCGCTACCGAATAGGCTGGAATCGCTTCGGCCAGTTCGGGCTCGCCCCCGCGTAGAAATACACGCTCCACGCGCTGGCCTTCATAGGTCAATACATTAGTCTGACCAAAAAAGAATGCGCGAGTGCCGAATGTCGTCGCAGTCACGATGTCCGGGCACGTCTCGCGCAAGTACGCCGCATCCGAATACTCGAAGTATTTCCGGACGCGAATCTTCAACGGCAAACGATTCGGATCAGTGCCCGGAGGAATGCGCGTCACAAAAAATGTGCGTGAGCCGAACGAGTCGACTTTGTCTTGCACAAATCGGTTTAGCCCGTCGATGATCGATGCCACCGAGATCACCGAAGTCACGCCGATCACGATTCCGAGTATGGTGAGCGCGGAGCGTACTTTGTGCGAACGCAGCGTGTCCAACGCGACCAACAGATTTTCAATGGCTTCGTGACGCGTCATGTCATTCGGCCCTCAAGGCCACGACGGGGTCGAGTTTGGCGGCGCGCGTCGCCGGATAAATTCCAAAGAATAGACCGATCGCGGAACTGATCACCAGACCCAGGATTGCGACCCACGTTTGGACCGAAGCCGGAAACGAAGTGAGAGTGCGCAGCGCCAGCGCCGTCAGAAATCCAAACAGAATGCCGACGGACCCGCCGATCAAACATTGGATTACGCTTTCCGAAAGAAATTGCCGCATGATGTCCTGCTGCGTGGCTCCCAGCGCTCGCCGGATGCCGATCTCTTTAGTCCGCTCCGTCACGCTGACCAGCATCACGTTCATGATCACGATGCCGCCCACCACCGCCGAGATAGAGCTGACCATGATAAACACGGCGAAAAACGCCGAGCTGATGCTCTGCCAAAGCGAAATGTAACTATCCTTGGTGCCGATGAAAAAATCGTCGTCCGCGCCCGGGGGAACATGCCGGCGTGAGCGCAACGCCAGACGCACTTCGTCCTGCGCATTTTCAAACGCCTTTCCCGGACCGGTTTTTGCTTGAATGGTGATGCTGGACCGCGCGCCTCGCATCCTTAGATACGTGTTCATCGGTACGATGACAAAACTGTCTTGATTCTGTCCGAGCACGGAACCGATGCGCTCGATGGTTCCTGCGATAGTGAATTCCTGATTGTTGAGGCGCACCACATGACCAATTGGATCGACGCCAAGAAAGAGCTGCTGCGACAAGTCATCGCCAATAACGCAGACAAAAGCGGATCGTTGATCTTCGCTCTCGGTGAAATAGCGGCCGCGCTCGACGACGCGCGAATCGATGTCAGCCATATTGGCCGTGTGGCCGATGAAGGTGATGTCGTTGAGTTCCTTGTCGGCATATTGGGCGCGCGCGACTCCTTGCACCGATGCGCCGACCTCCAGGCAATCGCGGCAAACTTCGGCGAGAGCGCGCACGTCGTCCATGTATAGATTCTTGTAGTGCAGCGCTTTGATGACAAGGTTGAAGTCGGTGACGATGAAGGGTGTGCGGGCAACTTGAAAAACGTCGGTGCCCAGGCGCGCGATTTTCTGCTCGACGTAAACGTTCGCGCCCTGCACCAGCGTCATCACGGTGATGAGGGTGGCGACTCCCATGGTGAGTCCGATCACCGTCAGCACCGCGCGAAGTTTGTGCTGGCGCAATGCATCGATGCTTTGGCTGAGGTTGTCGGAGAACGCCAACATTTCAAGTACGCACCCTCTTCCACTTGTTGCCCAGCCGAATCTCTAGCATCGCGCCGTCTGCCGTAACGGTCAGGTCCCTGCAACGGGCTCCATATATGTATAGTGCCCCCTCCTTGATCTTTCGATTTGCTTCGCTAACTGAGTCCGTGAGTCCAATGGCGGCTAGCAATTTGGGGAGATGTATGTGATTCTCGGTTGCTACCCCAGCAGGCAGATCTACAGTTTCGATATCAGTGGGCACTTCTCTTTTCCGCACCTCTCGGTCAAAATCTCCAAAAGCCATAACCGCGGCTTCTCCGGAATGAAAGTCCTTAACGATCTCGAAGGCCAAGTTCATCTTCATTGCCATCGGATCTCTTGACTTCATCCCTTCAATTTCTGAAAGACTCTTGTCGGTGAGCAGCTCATAGTAGCGCCACATCAGGTCGTCACTGATGCCCATGACTTTTCGGAACATCACCTTAGGCGGTTCCGTGATACC
>DATDHK010000374.1:0-6161 GCA_036521635.1 Bryobacteraceae bacterium
ATATGTTTCGCGCAACGATACCGGGCCTGTAGTGAACTATGCCAGCACTTGTTTCACTACTTCGCCCGCAATGTCGGTCAACCGGAAATGGCGGCCCTGGAATTTATAGGTCAGCCGTTTGTGGTCGACACCCAGGCAGTGCAGCACGGTCGCTTGCAAGTCGAAAACGTGTACCGGATCGGTGACCACGTTGTAGCAGTGATCGTCCGTCTCGCCCATCGTAATGCCGCGCTTGATGCCGCCGCCGGCCATCCAGACCGCGAAGCAGCGCGGATGATGATCGCGGCCATAGTTGGTTTCCGTGAGCTTGCCTTGGCAATAGACCGTCCGCCCAAATTCGCCGCCCCAAAGCACCAGCGTATCGTCGAGCAATCCGCGTTGCTTCAAATCCTGAATCAACGCAGCCGACGGCTGGTCTACGCTTTTACATTGCAACGCCAGATCGCGCGGCAAATCGTTGTGTTGATCCCAGCCGCGCTTGTAAAGCTGAATAAAGCGAACGCCCCGCTCCGCCAGCCGGCGCGCCAGCAGACAATTCGCCGCGTAGGTGCCGGGCTTGCGCGCGTCCGGGCCGTACATTTCGAAAACATGCTCCGGCTCTTTCGACAAGTCCATCAACTCCGGCACCGATGTCTGCATGCGGTAAGCCATTTCGTATTGAGAAATGCGCGTCTCAATTTCCGGATCGCCATAAGCTTTCGAGTTGAGCGAGTTCAGTTTCGCAACGGAGTCCAACATGCGGCGGCGGGTGTCTTTGCTGACGCCCGGCGGGTCCGAGAGATACAAAACGGGATCGCCGGACGCCCGGAAATTCACCCCCTGGTAATTCGACGGAAGGAAGCCGCTGCCCCACAGCCGCGAAAACAGCGGCTGATCGACGTTGATCGCACTCGACTGCGAAATGAGCACAACGAACGCAGGCAGATTCTGATTTTCGCTGCCCAGTCCGTAGCTAACCCACGATCCCATGCTGGGGCGTCCCGGCTGCTGGCTACCCGTCTGGATAAACGTAATCGCCGGATCGTGATTGATGGCCTCGGTATTGACGGTTTTGATAATGGCGATGTCATCCACGATCTGGCCGTGATAAGGCACCAATTCGCTGAGCCAGGTTCCGGTTTGGCCATGCCGGCTGAACTTGAAGAGCGAGCTCACCACTGGAAACGCAGTTTGCCCGGACGTCATGCCGGTGATGCGCTGGCCGTTGCGCACCGAATCCGGCAATTCTTTTCCGTGCTCTTTTTTGAGCTGCGGCTTGTAGTCGAACAGATCGATTTGCGAGGGCGCGCCGGATTGATGCAGGTAGATCACGCGCTTGGCTTTTGGTGGGAAATGCGGCAGGCCGACGAGCCCTGTTTCCGCTTGAAGTGAGTCCTGGCTAAACAAACTTGCCAGCGCCGCCGCGCCGATGCCGGTGCTGGTTCGCGAAAAGAAATGACGGCGAGTCATCGAGAGGAGTTCGGCGTATCGGGTGGCGTCCATCGCTTATTCCTTGGTGATCGCTTCGTCGAGATTGAGAATTGCACTGGCCACGATGGTCCACGCGGCTAGTTCGGTGGCGTTGAGTTTCGCGTCGGCGCTCGATTCGCCCACATGCACAAGCTGATCGGCAGCTTTCGGTTGAGTCTTATACTCGGCCGCTTGAGTGCCGGCGAGATCGCGGAGTATCTTCAGCTCTTGCGAAGTAGGCGCCCGCGCAGTTACCAACCGGAACGCAAATGTAATGCGCTGCTTCGGATCGGCGCCGGCTTCGGTCAACATGCGTTGCGCCAGCAAGCGCGCTGCCTCCACATAAGTCGGGTCATTCATCAACACCAAGGCTTGCAGCGGTGTGTTAGTCGCCGACCGTCGCGCCGTACATTTCTCGCGGTCCGGCGCATCGAACGTAATCAGCGACGGCGGCGGGCTGGTGCGTTTCCAAAAACTGTACATGCTGCGCCGATAGAGATCTTTGCCGCCGCCGGGCGAATAACTTTGCGCCGAATATACATCTCCGTACGACGTTTCTTCCCACAATCCACTCGGCTGGTACGGATAAACAGAGGGGCCGCCGACCTTCTCGTTCAGCAGTCCGCTCACCGCCAGCGCATTGTCGCGAATCATTTCCGCAGGCAGCCGCAAACGCGGGCCGCGCGCCAATAGCCGATTCTCCGGATCTTTCTCGTGCAACGCCGGCGTCACGCGCGACGACTGCCGGTAGGCGGCCGACATCACGATCGACTTCTGCATAGCCTTAACATCCCAGCCGCTCCGCACAAATTCCACCGCCAGCCAATCCAGCAACTCGGGATGACTGGGCGGTTCGCCTTGCGAGCCAAAATCTTCCGCAGTCTTCACCAGTCCCGTGCCGAAATACATTTGCCAGAAGTGGTTCACCGCCACGCGGGCGGTAAGAGTGTGCGCGGGGTCCACCAGCCATTTCGCGAGAGTGAGACGATTGAGCGGGGCATCTTTGGGCAGCGGCGGCAGGATGGCTGGAACTCCGGCGGTCACTTTTTCACCTCGATTGCGGTAATCGCCGCGCGCGAGCACGACAGTCTCGCGGGGCTTGTCGGACTCCATCATCACCATCGACGTAGGAATCGTTTCTTGCAAGAACTGCTGCTCGGCTTTCAGCCGCTTCAAATCGGCATAGAGCCTTCGATAGTTTTCGGGCGCATCGTACGTCAGGAAATAGTCGCGCAGCCGATCCTTCTGTTCTTTGGAGCGCTTCGATTCCGCAAGGCTCAGCGTTACTCGTGCGGGCTGTACGACTGCGAGTTGTTGTATTTCGGCGATATTCAATGCGCGCGCATAAACACGGAAGTCGTCGAGCTGGCCCTTGAAGGGTTTGCTCACAGCGGCGTCGCCGACCTCAAGCGAAGCAGTATTGCGGACAGAGCCGGTCAGGTGATGCTTGAGAATATCGATGGGCTCGCGCTGGCCGTTCAACCAAAGCTGCAGTCCCGATGCCGTGCCCGATCCATCGTAAGCGATCACTACGTGATACCACGGCTTGGGCACGCTGTCGTCTTTGGACGACAGGGGCAGGCGAGCCTTGGTACGAATCTCGATGGCGTCATCCGGCCAGCGGTGGGTGAGGCGGAACGAAAGCTGCGCGCCACGGCGCAGATCGCCTATTGGAATCGCGTCGCCCAAGGCCAGCTCAAAGCCTTGCCGCGTTTGCGCATCGGTAATCTTGTGTAATACATCCGTCTCAAGAATGCCGTTACCGCGGACCCAAACTGCGATCGTGAAAGGATCGTTGCTGTCGAAATTGCCAAGAGGTCCAAAATCGACTTGAGCCTCACCGCTCAAATCGACCGCCCGGTTCACGATTCCAGCGGGATAATTCACAGCGCCTTTCACGACGCGCGCGATCTCGTGCTGCCCGGACGCATCGACCAGTTCGTTGTCGAATTCATAGTGAGCAACGACTCCGGTTACTGGTGGCGCCTTCGGCGCCAGCGGTGTAGTCTTTGCCCACTCCGTCTGCAACATCGTAATTTCATCTTCAGGAAGCGCCTGTTGCGTCTCGGCCAATTCCTTCTTCACACGCTCTTCATCCCGAGCCTGCTCCGGCGTTGGAATCCGCACCACCGGCTCGGCATTTCCGCGTCGCCCATCCAGGCCCTTTTCCGGAATGGTATTGAAGAAGGCATAAAATCGATAAAAATCCCGCTGCGAAATCGGATCGTACTTGTGATCGTGGCAGCGCGCGCAGCCCATGGTCATGCCGAGAAAAGCGACCGACGTGGTCTCCACTCGATCCACTACATATTCGTTCTGATATTCCTCCGGGATCGCGCCGCCCTCGAAATTGATCATGTGATTGCGGTTGAAACCACTCGCGATTTTCTGATCGATGCTCGCGTTGGACAACAGGTCGCCGGCGAGTTGCTCGACGATGAACTCGCTATACGGCATGTTCCGATTGAACGCGCCAATCACCCAGTCGCGCCAGTGCCACATGTCGCGATGGCTGTCGATATGGTAGCCGTGTGTGTCGGCATAACGCGCGAGATCGAGCCACTGCATGGCCATGCGCTCGCCATAGCGCGGCGAAGCCAGCAAACGATCCACCTGTTTCTC
The DNA here is from genome assembly GCA_036521635.1 of Bryobacteraceae bacterium. Taxonomy (GTDB): domain Bacteria; phylum Acidobacteriota; class Terriglobia; order Bryobacterales; family Bryobacteraceae; genus Palsa-89. Next base: position 4,072 of record DATDHK010000374.1, read on the forward strand.
ATACGCATCGGGCGAGTGATCGGCAAGGAACGCGTCGAGTTCGGCGGGAGCCGGCGGAAGGCCCGTGAGATCGAGCGACAATCGGCGCAATAAAGTTGCTTTGGAAGCCTCTGGAGACGGCTTCAAACCCTCCCGTTCCAGCCGCGCCAGCACAAACGGGTCAATTGAATTTCTCGCCCACTTTTTGTCCTTCACCTCCGGCAAGGCAGGGGATTGCGGCGCAACATAGGCCCAATGCACTTCCCATTTCGCACCTTCATCGATCCAGCGCTTGACGAGTTGGACCTGTGCTTCGGTGAGCGCGGGACCGGCAGTGACAGGAGGCATTCTAGTAGACAACGATGCGGCGATGCGCTGATATAGACGGCTCTTCGCGGCATCGCCCGGCGCCACAAGTTGATAGCTGCCGCGCGTGGAGTAAGCGCCTCCATCCTTAATATCCAGCCGCAGATTCGCCATACGCTGCTTCTGGTCCGGGCCATGGCAGGCAAAACAACGGTCGGAAAAAATTGGCCGGATATCGCGATCGAAGTCCACCGATTTCGCGCGAGAATCTGTGGGGCCGGCGTTCACACAATCGGCGCTGAGTGCCAATAGAATCGCAACTATCGCCGAACGATGTCCCATAAAACTCAGGGAATGCGCTACAAAAGTTCCGCCATGCTGAAGAAGAACGGGATCTCTACCGCCGCCGTTTCCGGTGCATCGGAACCATGCACGGAATTGCGCTCGATATTCTGCGCGAAGTTCTTTCGGACGGTGCCCTCGGCCGCTTTCTCCGGATTGGTTGCGCCCATCAATTCGCGCCACTTCGCAATCGCGCTCTCCCGCTCCAACACCATCACCACCACCGGGCCTTCCATCATGAACGTCACCAAACCACCGTAAAACGGGCGTTCGCGGTGTACTTCGTAAAATGCCTCGGCCTGTTGCTTCGATAGACGGATCATTTTCATGCCGCGAATGCGAAACCCGGCCTTCTCGATCATGCTCAGGATTGGCCCCGCGTGGCCACTCGCCACGGCATCCGGTTTTATGATTCCAAAAGTCTGCTCAATTGACACGGCTCTTAATTTTCTCTCCTATTTCCGCGGGGCTTTCACAGACCGTGATTCCGGCCTCGGCCATCGCTTTCATCTTATCTTCCGCCTTGCCGGACCCGCCTGAAATAATGGCGCCCGCGTGACCCATGCGGCGGCCCGGCGGAGCAGTCTGCCCAGCAATAAATCCAACCACGGGCTTCTTGACGTGATCGCGAATGTACTCCGCCGCGGTTTCTTCCGCGTTCCCGCCGATCTCGCCGATCATCACGATGGCGTGCGTGTCAGGATCCGAATTGAATAACTGAATTGCGTCCAGGAACGAAGTGCCGATAATCGGATCGCCACCAATTCCGATGCACGTCGATTGGCCGATGCCCAGCTTGGTCAATTGCCCCACCGCCTCATAGGTCAAAGTGCCGGATCGCGACACCACGCCCACGTTGCCTTGTTTGTGAATATGGCCGGGCATAATTCCGATCTTGCACTTGCCGGGTGAAATTACACCCGGGCAATTAGGACCGATGAGCCGCGTGGCGCGCCCTTCCAGAAACGCTCGCGCACGCACCATGTCAGATGTTGGAATGCCTTCTGTGATACACACCACCAACGGCACGCCGGCTTCGGTGGCTTCCATAATGGCGTCGGCGGCGTAGGGCGGGGGCACGAAAATCACCGACGCGTTCGCTCCGGTTTCTCTCGCGGCGTCGGCGACGGTATTGAATACCGGCAGCCCCAAATGCGTCTGTCCGCCTTTTCGCGGTGTAACACCGCCCACCACTTTTGTGCCGTAATCAATCGCGGTTTGCGCATGGAAGCTGGCTTCCCGGCCAGTGAATCCCTGGAAAATAAGCCGCGTATTCTGATCTACCAGCACGCTCATGCGGCCACCCCCGAATTCGCTGCGCGCACCACCTTCTCGGCGGCATCCTTCATGCCGTCGGCGATCGGAAAATTCAAACCCGACTGCTTTAAAATTTCCTGCCCCTTGTCAACGTTCGTGCCCTCCATCCGAACCACAATCGGTACCTTCACGTTTAACTCGCGCGC
>DATDHK010000375.1:0-7710 GCA_036521635.1 Bryobacteraceae bacterium
ATCTGCGCACCGGTGAAAACTTTCACGCCACTAACGCGTCGCTGATCGAGCATGACTCGCGCGTAAAACTGCAAGGCTTCGCGGATTACGCCGAGCTTGCGCCTCTGGTTCGGTTTCGCCATCACCCCGGCAATGCTGAAATTGCGAAGCTGATGGCGCGGGACCGAAATATTTCGACATCGCTGGATATTCGCCTGCAGATGCGCGCGACGAAGGCGCTGGAAGATCATCTCGCAAAAGCGCACAAGGAAAAAGGCGCGGTGGTGGTGATGGATCCCGCTAGCGGCGATGTGCTGGCGATGGTGAGTGAGCCGCGAACGGAACAGATGGATCGTGCCCGCTACGCCCAGTACCCGCCGGGATCGACGTTCAAATTGGTAACCGCGATGGCGGCGCTGCGGCTCGATCCCAAATTAGCGGGCAAGAGTTTCAGCTGCCAGCGGCTTCCCGGTGGACGTGTGGGCGCGATCATCCCCGGCGTTCACAAACCGATCCGCGATGACGTTGGCGATTCCGCCCACGGCCGGTTGAGCATGGAACGAGCCATCGTGGTTTCGTGCAACGCATACTTCGCCCAGCTTGGAGTTTATTCGGTTGGTCCACAAGCGCTCAGCGACACTGCAAAGGTTCTGGAGATTCCCGCAGGCAGCGTAGCGGATTTACGAGCGGCCATGCCCTTCGCCGCCTACGGTCAAGGTCCGGTGTTGGTGACTCCTTTTAAAATGGCCCGTGTGGCGGCTACCATCGCCGCAGCCGGGTCCATGCCCGAGGGCCGCTGGGTGATCGATAGCAGCAATGCGCGCAGCAGCCCGCCGCGTCCGATTCTGGAGCCAAACCTTGCGGCATTTCTGGCGCGCGCGATGCGTTCGGTGGTGCTGCAAGGCACGGCCAGGCGCGCTATGAAAGGCGAGGCCGTCAGCGTAGCGGGCAAGACGGGCACAGCGCAGCTCGATGAAGGCATGCCGCACTCCTGGTTCGCGGGCTTTGCGCCGTACGATGGCGATAGAACAAAAAGTATCGCATTTGCTGTAGTCGTAGAGCATGGCGGATATGGCGGCACAACAGCAGCCCCAATCGCGCGCGAAGTGGTGGATGCGGCAAGCGAGTTGGGACTGATCGGTAAGAAGGAATAGGGTCGCATGCGAATCGCGGAGATCATCGAGCGTTTAGGGCGAACGGTTTTCGAAGCGCCGTTCGGCACGATGTCGCAGGCCATGGGCGATTCGCCGGAAGTCGCCGAGATTCGAATCGCCGTCCTGGACGAAGTGAAGAAGAAGGTCCAGCGAGCCGGTGGAAAGGCGCTCTTTCCGTACAACGTAGTGCGCATCTCTATTCATGCAGGCGGCGGCGACGCGGCAGTCTTCGAGCGCGATTTCTTCCGCAAGTTTTTCGATGAAGAGGTTCGCAAGAGCCTGTCGAAGGACGCCTGCCGCTTCCCGGACGATTTGCGCGTTGAGATTCGGGCCACCGATGGCAAACCCGGAGACGACGATGGCTGGCTGCTCATTGAGACTGTCGCCGAAGACCCTCCGCCCGCGCCGCTGGAGCCTACACGCACGCATCGCATCGCCAAGCTCACGGTGATTACCGGCGACGCAAACAAGTCCGAGATCATGCTGCAAAAGGCGCGCACCAACATCGGCCGGCTAGTGGACGTCTACAAATCCGAGGGCCTCTCCCGCCGCAACGATCTAACGTTCACCGAGGATAATCCGATCAACCGCACCGTGTCGCGCGAGCACGCACATATCCGCTATGACAAGAAAACGGGTGAGTATCGGCTATTCAACGATCGCTGGTACAAACGCGGCGACAAAGCCGAGAACAATTGCGGGCTATGGATCATCCGCGATGGCATGGGCCAAGAAGTGCATCGCGATACGCGCGGAACGAAATTACTGGCGGGCGACGAGATCCACCTGGGCAAAGTGGTCTTGAAGTTTCAAATGAAATAGCGCTTGCGGCGTGCCGCCAGCAGCCCCGCGCCAGCCAGCCCGGTCAGCGTCAAAATAATTGACGGCGGCAATGGCGTGGCGGCCGCAATTGGCGTCAGTAGCAGCGCGCCATTGGCATTTAGGATCTCAAACGAAGTGAAGAGAATAGGTCTTGGGCCGGTAGACCCGCCCGGAAGCGTCAGCGTGAGAGTTCCCGGTGCGCCTAGATTGAATGTTCCGGTGAAGCTTGATAAAGAAACTGAATACGCTGTCCCACCAGTCAAGACGGTTAGGACGATAGGAATGTCAAATGTAGCTGCAATCGCACCTGAATTCAACGAACAATGCAGGGTCCCGGGATAGGGTCCAGCGATAAATGGAATATTCGGAAATCCGTTTGGATCTCCTCCACCTACGCTCTGAAGAATGCGAAGAGGAACACCGGGGATCAGAACCGTCCCGCTATTGGGGTCCTGTACGACACTGGGGTCCTGTATGAGAGTAAGGCCGACGGGAACCTTCCCTAGCACCGTCCCCATGCATGCGAGCGAAGGACGTGGTATCTGCGCGGCGCTATACGCGCAGGTGGACAGAAACGACAAGACGTAAAGAAACGGAAGCCGTGCCATAGGTCCTCCTCACCGCCAAGAGCGTTTTCAAACGCAGTCTAACGCTTGCTCGAAGTCGCTCAACAAATCGGGGCGAGACGGAACGGGAACGAATCCGCGCGGAAGCTTCGGCGAGGCTGAGCGCCGATAAATCCTCAGACACCTGACCGCGCGCCGCGAAAGCGCCGATCGCGGCAAGCGTAAAACCACGGCGAGTGAGAGCGGCCATTAGCTTATTCTAGGCTAGAAATCCATCCAAACTAACTGGTTGCCGTATCGCGTCGTCTAACCGCCATGCCGCAATGGAAAATTGCCTGCCGTTCCCTAGCCCGCCGACCCGTCTTCGCCATCGCCACGATCTTCATTCTCGCGCTGGGCATCGGCTCTACCACCACTCTCTTCTCACTGATCGACGCCGTACTCTGGAAACCCTTGCCCTACCCAACCCCCGACCGCCTGGTTTCCATGTATGAAGCGAACCCCGCCAAGAATCAGAACACGAGTCTGATTGCCTCCGTTCGCCTCGAAGATTGGAACCGCTTGAACCAGAGCTTCGAAGGAATCTCGGGAATCTACAGCGAAAATGTAACGGACACCAGCGGAGCGGAACCCGAGCGTTTGGCCGGCCGCCGTGTAGCGCCACGATACTTCAGCGTGTTCAAAAGCTCTCCGCTGATTGGCCGCGTGTTTCATGACGACGAGGAAAAGTTCGCCGGCCCACCAGTCGCGGTGATCAATTATTCGCTCTGGCAACGGCGCTATCACGAAGATGCGAGCGTAGTCGGAAAGCGGCTCATATTGAACGGCAAGGGCTACACCATCATCGGCGTAATGCCGGATGGGTTCGGATCTCGCTCAGTCGACCTCTGGATGCCCGCGCAGCTTCCTCCGGGATTGATGCGCGTTCGCGAGGCCCGCTTCTTTTCCGGAGTCGGCCGCATGAAACCGGGCGTCACTATCGGCGCGGCGCAGGCCGACCTGTCGCGCGTCCAAGCGGAACTCGGACGTCAATTTCCGGCGACTGACAAAGGCTGGTCGGCGCAAGTGAGCGATTTGAAGGACAGCCGCGTTGGCGATCATCGCGCATCGTTGTCTGTAATGTTCTGGGCGGTGGTGATGCTGCTCTTGATCGCGTGCGCGAACGCGGGCGGCTTAATGCTCGGCCAGTTGCACCGGCGTGAACGCGAGCTTGCGATTCGCGGCTCACTGGGCGCGACACGCGGCCAACTGGTGGGCGTCGTAATGCGCGAAGTCGTCGTGCTGGTGGCGGGCGGCGCGGCGCTGGGATGCAGCTTCGCGCTGTGGGGCGTGAAATTGCTGCGCACCGTTTTCCTGAGCCTTCCGCGCATCGACGAAATCGCGCTCGATTTGAGAGCGCTGGCTTTCGCGGTTGGCGCAAGCGTGATAGCGGCGGCGATGTTCGGCTTGGCGCCGGTGCTGGAAACTCTTCGCACTGAAATGACGGGCAGGCTGTACCAGGCCACGCGCACGCAGCCGCGCGGACATCGTCGTATGCAGCACTTACTGGTGGCGTCCCAATTCGCGGTAACGCTGGTGCTGCTGTTGGGAACCGGACTGCTGGTGCGCAGCTATTCCAAGCTCACCCAAGTGGAGCCGGGATTCGATCCCAGCCACGTGATCACCTTCCACGTCGGCGCGGAGTGGGGCGAGGACCGGCCAACCATCGGCAGAATGCAAGAGCGTCTGGTTGCCGAACTCGGGCGGTTGCCCGGCGTGCAGGCCGCGGGAATGACAAATTTTCTGCCGGCCACCGGCGCCACGTTGCGCTTTGAAGCCACACTCGAAGGCGCGAGCGGCGACGCGGACACGGGAAAGACACTGGTGGGATCACGAACGCTGGGGGGCGATTATATTCAGGCTTTGCGCATTCCCGTGCTTCAGGGCCGCGGATGTCCGGAACTGCGAATGGACTTCAAGGCGCCCACCAAAGCGCTGGTGAACCAACGCTTCGTCGACCGCTTTGCGAATGGAGCTTCCGTTATCGGGCGCCACATAAGTTTCGGGCGGCAAGTGCCGGGGAACGGGTCGGAGATTATCGGCGTGGTTGCCGACGCGAAGGAAGACGGCCTCGACGCGCCCGCCTATCCTTATATCTACAACTGCCTGTCAGCGGGCTCGTGGCCGGACCCGGAGTATGTGGTGCGAACCGCCGGCGATTCGAGAGCGATCATGGCGGCGGTGCGGCAAGTGGTGCGCAATATCGCTCCCAATCGGGCGGTGTTTGGTGTCGAGACGCTGGAACACTCGATGGAAACTTCGCTGAACACGCCGCGGCTGAGCGCGGAAGTGCTGGCGCTGTTCGCAGCCACCGCGTTGGTGTTGGCCGCGGTGGGTCTCTACAGCCTGGTGATGCTGGCCATCACGGCGCAGACGAAAGAGATCGGACTGCGCGTGGCTTTAGGCGCGGAGCCATCGCGAATCGTGGCGGGCGTGATCTACGATGCATCGAAGCCGGTATTGTTAGGGCTCGCCGCGGGCAGCATTCTGGCTGCGGTGGCCCTGAATGCGAAGCCAGTGCGGTCGGCGTTGTTTGGAGTCGGTGTGACGGACGCGGCAACGCTACTGAGCGTGGTGGCGATACTGGCGCTGGTGTCCTTGATGGCCGCCATCGTCCCTGCGAAGAGAGCGGTTGGGATCGATCCGATACGCGCGTTGCGCGAGGAGTAGCTATTTCAATTCGCCAACTTGCCTGATTGTGCCGGCGCCTCCCAACCATTGCGCCGTCAGCCCCGATTCGAATTGGCCGCAGGTTACCAACCTGCCCCACACGTCTAGATGTCGTAGTACAGCGCGAATTCGTACGGGTGCGGTCGCAGCCGAATAGCATCCGCTTCGTGCCGGCGCTTATAGTTGATGAAAGTCTCGATCAACTCTTCAGTAAAAACGTCGCCCTTCAACAAAAACGAGTGATCGTCTTCCAGGCAATCCAGCGCTTCTTCGAGCGACGCCGGCATTGACGGCACCTGCTTCAGTTCCTCGGGCGAAAGATCGTAGATGTCTTTATCCAGCGGCTCGCCCGGATCGATTTTGTTCAACGCTCCATCCAGCCCCGCCATCAGCATGGCCGCGAACGCCATGTACGGATTCGAAGATGGATCGGGTGGCCGGAATTCCACCCGCTTCGCCTTCGGGTTTGCCGAGTACATCGGAATCCGCACCGCAGCCGACCGGTTCCGGCGCGAATACGCCAGGTTCACCGGCGCTTCGTATCCGGGCACCAGGCGCTTGTAACTATTTGTCGTCGGCGCGATGATTGCCGACAACGCCCGCGCGTGTTTCAGCAGTCCACCGATGTACCACAATGCCATCTGGCTGAGACCCGCATACAAATCGCCGGCGAACAGCGCTTTGCCGTCCTTCCATAAACTCTGGTGCGTATGCATGCCGCTGCCGTTGTCGCCGTAAAGCGGCTTCGGCATGAAGGTGACCGTCTTGCCGTACTGGTTCGCCACGTTGCGGATCACGTACTTGTACAACATCATGTTGTCGGCCGACTTCACCAGCGTGTCGAAGCGCTGATCGATCTCGCATTGTCCGCCGGTCGCCACTTCATGATGATGGCACTCGATATGTATGCCGCAGCGGATCATGGTCTCCACCATTTCCGCGCGCAGGTCCTGATAGTGATCGGTGGGCGGAACCGGAAAATAACCTTCCTTGTAGCGCGGCCGGTAGCCCAGGTTGTTTTGCTCGCGGCCGGAATTCCAGCGGCCTTCTTCCGCGTCGATGAAGTAGAAACCGGAGTGCTGATTCTGATCGAAACGCACGTTGTCGAAGATGAAGAATTCCGCTTCGGCCCCGAAGTAGGCGGTGTCGGCCAGTCCGCTGTTCTTCAGATACATCTCGGCCTTGCGAGCGATCCAGCGCGGATCGCGCTCGTAGTGCTGGCGCGTGATGGGGTCGATCACGTCGCTGGTCATCACCAAAGTCCGGATTTCTCCGAAGGGGTCGAGAAACGCCGTGCCCGCATCCGGAATGAGCAGCATGTCGCTCTCATTGATCGCCGCCCAGCCGCGGATGCTGGACCCATCGATGCCGAAGCCTTCCTCGAACGAGTCCGCGGTCAGTTGCGATATGGGATAGGAAACGTGTTGCGAAAGGCCCGGAAGATCCGTGAAACGCAGATCGAACTGGCGGATTTCTTTTTCCTTCGCGAACGCCAGGACTTCTTTGGGATTCATCTATCCTCCAAACGCGGGGGTGGCGGAACGACTGGGTTAGCATAGCATACAGACGTTGTCATTCTGCCCGATGGAATATGGCTTCGACATAGACCGCGTGAAAGCGGCGCTGGTGATCGGCGTCACCGGCCATCGCGATATCCGGGCAGAAGATTCCGAACAACTCAAAAACTCTGTCCTCCATGTCTTGAGGAAAATTCGGCGCCAATATCCATCCACTCCGTTGATCTTGCTTTCCCCGCTGGCTGAGGGCGCGGACCGGCTGGTGGCGGAGGTGGCGCTGCTTCCCGAAATCGGCGCCCGGCTGATAGCGCCCTTGCCGATGCCGAAGCATACATATGAGTCGGATTTTAGCGGCGATCCGGATTCGCTAAAGGAATTCAACCGGCTATTGGCCCAGGCGGATCGGTGGTTCGAAATTCCCCTCGTTGCCGGTGAAGCGGCCGTGAGCCATCCGGGTCCGCGGCGCGACGTGCAATATGAAGCGGTGGGCAAGTACATTGTGCGCGAGAGCCAGATTTTGATCGCGCTGTGGGACGGCGTCGAGCGCGACAGTGTTGGGGGCACCGCCGCCATCGTCAAGTTTCGAACCGAAGGATTGCCCGAAGGGCTGCTGCTCCAGGCAGTCTCCTGAGACTTGCGCCGCATCAGACAGGTCGGCCGATCCCAGGAGACCGCGGTGCCGGCCCCGGCCGCCACGCGCAGGTTCGGCGCGACGCTCACGGTCATGTTGCCGCTCCCATCGGCCATGGTGTCGGCCTGCACGTGCATCAGTTGGCGGTTCGAGCCCGCCTGATTGACGCCAATCCAGTCGCCCACCTTCAGCGTGGCGCCCGACTGGCCGCGAATGACCAGCGTGTCCGCTCCCGCAGCGGCAGTGGTCAGCATGGTTGGGTTGCCTCGCAGCGTGCCGCGCGGCACTTGGTTGAGGATGTCGTAAACGGCCAGGAAGTTGACCTTCCCCTT
>DATDHK010000376.1:0-2077 GCA_036521635.1 Bryobacteraceae bacterium
CAGCATGCTCTGCTTCTGAAGTTCCTCACGCCAGGTTGTGGTGAGGTTGCGATACATCTGAAGGGCGCACAGGGTGCTGTCGGACATGCTCCAAGGCCGAGGGTCGTAACGGAGAATCGTGAACTCGAGTGGAAGCTTGCCGCGGTGCGTCTCAATGAAATAATTAACCCCTCGCGCATAGGCCGCCAGAACGGCGCGGTCGGCCGGCGGCAGAGTTCGGACATGTTCTTCCGCCAGGCGCCGCATTCTCAGACGGCGGGCTTCGCGATCCAATTCCAACGTGCCTGCGCCGATTATTTCCGATAACTCACCGGCCGCAAGCCGGCGCAACGCATCCATCTGCCACAGCCGGTCCTGGGCGGTGGCATAGCCTTGCAGAAAAATCGCGTCTTCCCAATTCGCGGCGGCAATGTGCGGGATGCCGAGCGCATCCCTGCCGATGGACGCCGCGGCGGAAACCGGCGCTGAAATCTGCCCGGAGGTCTGCGCCAACGGACGATAGGCAACCCAGTAGGCCGCTATCAAACTGAGCAACAGCAAAACCGCTATGCTCAAGTTGATGAACTTCAGAACTCTTCCGTGTGGCACTTGGAAGATTCTAGCGCACCGTAGCCTTCCGGCCTCAGGATTGAGGCTTCGGAACTCCGCCGGATCATGCCCTATCGCTTCATTATTCTAATTGCCGTTCTAGCGCTCAATGCATTTTTCGCCGCCGCCGAAGTGGCGCTGGTGTCCGTACGCAAGAGCCGGTTGCGCGCCATGGCCGACGAAGGACAAACTGGCGCGCAGGCGGCGTTGAACCTGCTGGCCAATCCGGCGCGGCTGCTTTCGGTGACGCAGGTTGGGGTCACTTTGGCGAGCCTGGGCCTGGGATGGGCGGGCGAGAACAGCGTCTATCATCTGCTGCTAACGATTCTCCAGCCGCTCTCGACTCCGCGCTTGGATCCGTGGCTGCACGGCGTTGGCTTCGGAATCGCATTTCTGCTGATCAGCTACGCGCACGTTGTGTTTGGTGAAGTGGTGCCGAAAAATCTGGCGATCGAAAAGGCGGACCGGCTGGCAATTCTTGTCGCGCCTGTTTTGCTGATCTTCGATCGCATATCGTCCCCGTTCGTGTTTTTCGCGGAGCGATCGGCGGCGGCGATTTCGCGCTTCATCGGTCTGCGCGGCACTCACAGCGGCGGCGGCCACTCGGCCGAGGAAATTAAGTTCATCGTCAGCTCCAGCAGGCGCGAGGGGCATCTGCATCGTTTTGAGGAAGACGCCATTCAGGCGCTGCTCGAAATGCAAAACCACTACGTGCGCGAAATCATGGTGCCTCGCAACGCGATCGTGTCGGCGCCGGTGGACGCCAGCCTGGACGAAGTGCTGCGGCGGATGCGTGAAAATCAATACTCGCGGCTTCCGGTCTACGAAGGCGATCCGGAGCACATCATCGGCTACGTGCACTACAAGGACATGATGCGGATCTGGGAAGAGCGCCGCGCGGCGAGCGCAAAAAAACGTGTGCTGCGGCCGTTCCAGCTCTCGCGAGTGATGCGCAAAACGGTGGTGGTGCCGGAGACCAAGCCGCTGAACGATCTGATCGATGAATTCCGTGGCACGCACAAACACATGGCGATGGTGGTGGATGAATTTGGAACCATCGTGGGACTGGTGACGCTGGAAGACGCGCTGGAACAGATTTTGGGTGAGATCGGCGATGAACACGACGTCAAACGTCCGCGGCCGAAGAGCGAGTCGGCGACGCTTGAAGTGGAGGGGTCCACTACGATTCTCGATTTGGATACGCGCTACGGATTGGAACTGCCGGGTGATGCGGGTTTCGAGACCTTGGCCGGGTTTCTGTTGTTCCAACTTGGGTACATTCCAAAAAAAGGAGAGGCGGTGGAGTATGGCGGGCGGAAGTTCACGATTACGGAGATGGATCATAATCGGATAGCGAAGGCGAGCCGCTCACCGGCGCGGCATTGGCACTGTCGAACTTGACCGGCGCGCTCTTGCCGCCCAGCACCGCGACCAGCCCCGACAGCACACCGAGCACTTTGGCCAGCCGGTCGATGGTCGGCCCCAACGT
>DATDHK010000377.1:0-9812 GCA_036521635.1 Bryobacteraceae bacterium
AGCGCCGCTATCAGCAGGAACAGCACCGACACCGCGACGAAGGTGAAAACATCGGTCGGGCTGGTGTCATACAGCAAGGTTGCAAGCAGCCGGGTGAGAGCAATCGCGCCGCCGATTCCTAAAACAGTTCCGGCCACCGCCAGCGCCAGACCCTGCCGCACAACCATGCGGACGATCGAATCCGGCGCAGCGCCCAACGCCATGCGAATGCCCAACTCTTGCGTTCTCTGCCGCACCGACAGCGCCATCACAGCAGCGATGCCGCACGCGCTGATCGCTAATGCCAGGCCGGCAAAAATGCCGAGCAAAATCGTAATCACTCGCGGGGCAGTAATAGATTCGTGCTGCAAGCGCTCTACCGTGCTGACCTGATCGATGGCAAGTTGTGGATCGATATCATGCAGCGCATTGCGAACGGCCGGCGAGAGCGTCATTGGATCGGCGGCGGTGCGTAGAACCAGGTTGCCCGTAAAACCGTTTTGAGCAACGGGAACATAGATTTCATCGCCCATGGGACGCGCCAATCCGTATTCCCTGGCGTCTCCGATGACGCCCGCAATCGTGATCCAGTGCTGCCCTTTATCGAATGTGATCCGCTTACCGATAGGATCCTCGGAGCGCCAGCGATGATTAGCCATCGTTTGATTAATCAGGCAGACCAAGGGCGCGTTCGCGTCGTCATGATCCGTGAATAGTCGGCCCTTTACCAGCGGTTGCCGGATGGTCTGAAAATAATCGGAACTTACGACTGTCGTGTCGACCAGCGGTGAAAGTTCACCCTTCGAAATCGGTTTCCCCTCGATCTCAAAACCCACACTTCCCGGCCCGTTCACGATGCCCCGGGGATTGAAAGGAAAATTGCTCGCCAAAGCCGCCGACTGAACGCCTCCTACAGCCTGCATCCTGCTCAGAATGGTCTGCCGGAGTACGGTGAACTGTTTTGGCTGCGTGTATTTTGAAAAATTTGGGCTCAAGCGCATGGTCAGCAAGTGATCGGTGCTAAACCCCGGATTCACTTGTTGCAACTTCGCGAAACTGCGGATCATGAGGCCGGCGCCAATCAGCAGCATGAATGAAACCGCCACTTGCGCCATCACCAACCCCGCCCGAAGCCTTCGCCGGCCGCGGCTGGCAGTGCTTCTGCCGCTGCCCTGCTTGAGCGCTTCCGCCGCATTCTGGCCCGAGGAAAATGCGGGGGCCAGTCCGAACAGCAGCCCTGTTCCGACGGAAACGAGCGCAGTGAATAGCAGGACGGTCCCATCGATTTTAACTTCCGCGGCGCGCGTGGTGAAGCGCTCCGCGAATTTCACCAGCAGCGAGAGAGTCGCGGGCGCCAGCAGCAGGCCCAGCGCGCCCCCCGCCAGCGAAAGCAAAACACTTTCGGTCAGCAATTGCCGCATCAGGCGCGATCGGCTTGCCCCCAATGCAGCGCGCACGGCCAACTCACGCTCCACTTTCAACAATCGGGCCAGCAGAAGATTGGCGACGTTCGCGCAAGCAATCAGCAGGACGAATCCCGCGGCGCCCAGCAGCACTAGAAACGTCAGGCGCGCCTTCCGTGTCAGTTCATCTTGAAGACCAGCGGCGGCGACAGAGTAGCCATAGTCCTTTGGATAAGCCTCCGGATACGAATTCTCAAGATTACGCGCAACCGTGGAAAGATCCGCTTGCGCCTGCTGCAACGGCACTCCCGGCTTAAGCCGGCCGAACACATTCATCAGCCGAGCCTGCCTGTTCCCGATCGCGCCCGCCGACGAACGGAACGGGCACTGCGACGTTGGCATGTAAACATCGCTGGCCGCCGGATATTCCGGAATGGGAGGCAGAACGCCGATCACCGTGTGCGGCCGGTTGTTCATTTGAAAAACCTGGCCGACAATGTTGGGATCTCCGCCATGACGCGCTTGCCAATATTTATTGCTCAGCACCAGCACTGCGTTGGAGTTCGGCGATTCATCGCTCGCCAGGAACGTCCGGCCCAGCAGCGGTTTCACGCCCAACACATCGAAGAAATTGGCGGACACCACGGCAGTCTGCACGCGCTCGGCGGTGTCCTTGCCCAGCAGCAGGAAGAACATCGTGTGATGCTCCACAACCGATTCCAAAGTGTGATTCTGATTGCGATAGTCCAGAACTTCCTTCACGGAAAATGGCACGTTAGCCTGGTGGGCCTGCCCGGCCTGCTGATGAACGATGACCAGTTGCCCGCCATTCTTGTACGGCAGCGGACGCAGCAACACCCCGTAAACAACGCTGAAAATCGCGGTGTTCACGCCGATACCCAGCGCAAGCGTAAGAATGGCGATCAGTGTAAATCCAGGATTCTTTAACAGGACCCGTACACCGTATCGAACGTCCTGCAGGGCGGTTTCAAGGATGGGCAAAGGAATTCTCCTTCCAATTGGCCTTACGTCGTTTCCGACTATAGCGTCTACAACTATAGCTTAAGACGTTGTAGCAAGCAATAGGTGAGCAACTAACTTAACCCACCATCCACTTCGGCTGAATCCAGCCCAGCGAAACGCAAGTCATCAGGATTCCCACCATCATGACCACCGTCGCCGACGCCACCGGCAACCAACGCAGAAACGGATTCCGGCTCGATCCCTCGCTCTTGGGCAGCAGGTGTTTGGCGTAAATCACCAACGCCCCGATAGCCACCAACACAATCGCGAGACCGAAACTAAACGAGACCAGCAGAAGCAGCCCCAGCCCCACTCGGCGCAGCGCGATCGCGCTCAACAGCAATACCAGCGCCGATTCGCAAGGAACCAATCCGCCGCTTGCTCCCAGCGCCGCCAAGCCAGTCCATGAGATCTCATCCGGCATGTGCGTATGGCTGTGATCATGACCATGATGGTGATCGTGGTGGTGATGCTCGTGATCGTGATGATGATTGTGGTGATGGTGATGACCGGCGGCGCGAACTCGCTTGTATAGCATCCATCCACCAATAGCGACGATCGACAATCCGGAAATCGCCCCGAGAATTTGCGTAATCTTCTCCGGCACGACGTACTGAAACAGAAACATGGTCGCGAGCCCCAGCAGAAACACGCTCACCGTGTGTGTAAACGTCACCATCGCTCCCAGAAAAGCGGCGTGCCCGAGAGTTCCACGCGAGCCCACCAGGTACGCCGCCACAATGGTCTTGCCGTGTCCGGGCGTGAGCGCGTGCGCGGCCCCCAAAATAAAAGCTACGCCGACAGCCGTAAGAGTCATCCACGGAGTCAGCTCCTGCTGATGAAGAAACTTCGACAAGGCGTCTGCCGACACTAGCAGAATTGTCATCACTACGCATTCTACCGCCGGCCCGCCTGTTACAATTTTTAACGATGACTCCTCCATTCACACCTTCACGCATGGCCGTTCTCGCGGCCCTTTGTCTGGCAATCGCTCTCCCCGGCGCCGACCGGAGGCCCATCGCCGAAACCGACATCTATTCGTTCCGCTGGATCGCCAATCCGCGCATATCGCCGGATGGCTCGCGCATCATTTATACATACGTGACCGTCAACCAGAAAAAAGACGGCTACGACACTTCGCTCTGGATTATTCCAGCCAGTGGCGGAACGGCCCGGCAATTGACCAGCGGCCCGCGGGATACGTCGCCGCAATGGTCGCCCGATGGAAAGATGCTGGCGTTCGCGCGTTCCTCCGAAAAAGATGGAAAGCCGCAACCCGGCCAAATCTTCTTGCTCTCGATGGATGGCGGTGAAGCGCGCCCGCTCACGGATCTGCCCAAAGGCGCGGGTGGTCCCATGTGGTCGCCCGATGGCCACAGCATCGCATTCTCGTCCACCAACATTCCCGCGGATTTCGAAAAGAAAAAAGATGGTGAAGAGAAGACCGATGTCCGCGTCATCACCAAGGCCATCTATCGCATGAACGGCGCGGGTTATCTGGAACCGGACCGTCCCGGCCACATCTGGACCGTCGAAGTTCCCAAGATCCCAGGCGAGGCGCAAAAAGCGAAACAGGTGACCACCGGCGAATTCAGCGAGAGCGATATCGTCTGGTCGCGCGACGGTTCGCAAATCTATTTCACATCGCGCCGCGTTCGCGAGCCGTATTTCGAATCGCCGCATGCGGATTTGTACGTCGTGAAAGCCACCGGCGGCGACATAACGCGCATCGCCAGCCTGGATGGGCCAATCGGAAACATGGCCCTGAGTCCCGACGGCACGCGCATGGCGTTCTCCGGCGCCATCGATCTTGGCAAGGATGGAGTGCAGCGTTCCTACAGCCAGCCCGATCTTTTCATCACTTCGCTACAGCCCGGCTCCACCCCGAAGAATCTCACCGCGAACTACGACTACGATATTTCCGGTGGTATTGGCGGCGATCAGGCCCCTCCGCGCGGCGGCGGCCCATCGAAGCCGTTCTGGAGCAAAGACGGCCGTTTCATTTTCGTTGTCGCCGCGGAAGAGGGCCGCGCGAATCTCAAGCGCATCGATGCCGAAACAGGCAAAGTGGATGCGCTCACAACCGGCGATCACGACGTCTTCTCATACAACGCGACGCCCGACGCGTCGAAAGCCGCGGTGCTGATTTCCTCCACAACCAACATTGGCGACTTGTACATGCTCGATGTTGCGTCGCGCGATGTGCGGCGGCTGACCAAAATCAATGACGAGCTGTTTTCCAAATTGAATATCACCGAGCCCGCCATGATCTGGTACAACAGCTTCGACGGCAAGCGCATCCAGACGTGGGTGCAGCGTCCGCCGGATTTCCAGGAAGGCAAGAAATATCCCATGATCATCAATATTCATGGGGGTCCGCACGCCGCCTACGGCTACACTTTCGATCACGAAATGCAATGGATGGCGGCGAAAGGGTATGTGGTTCTGTATCCCAATCCGCGCGGCAGCACCACCTACGGCCAGGACTTCGGCAACGTCATTCAGTACAAATATCCCGGCGACGATTTCAAAGATTTGATGGCCGGCGTGGAGGATTTAATCAAGCGCGGCTGGGTGGATCCGGATCGTCTGGGCGTCACCGGCGGCAGCGGCGGAGGATTGCTCACCAATTGGGTCATCGGTCACACGCAACGCTTCAAAGCCGCCGTCTCGCAACGCGACATCGCCGATTGGACCGACTTCTGGTACACGGCCGACTTCACTTTGTTCACGCCGATGTGGTTCCGCGGCGCGCCGTGGGAGCAGGAAGCCGATTTCAAAGCGCGCTCGCCCATCACCTATATCAAGGAAATCAACACACCGCTGATGCTGATTTTAGGAGAAGCCGATTACCGCACGCCGCCAGGATCGGGCGGTGAACAAATGTTCCGTGCGCTCAAATATAAAAAGATTCCAACGGTGATGGTGCGCTTTCCAGGCGAGTCGCACGAGCTTTCGCGGTCGGGCGTACCAAAGCACCGCGTGGAGCGCCTGCAACACATCGTCGCATGGTTCGACAAATACGTCCAAGGCAAAGAAATAAACACCTACGACGTTCAATAATTGGCAACTCCAACTTGCATTTATGTGGGGCAGGTTGGTAACCTGCCGCCGATTGAAAATCGGCAATTACCTGCGGATGTTTCTATACACCTTCCCGCCCTTCATCACAAAAACAACGCGGCGCACAGCAGTGATGTCATCCAGCGGATTCCCGTCGGTTGCGACAAGATCCGCCTCCAGCCCCGGCGCCACCGCGCCGATCCGATCGCTCATGCCCAGCGATTCGGCGGCAATCGACGTCGCGCTCTTCAGTGTCTCCATGGGCGGTTCATGCGCGTCGCGCACGCGATAGATAAATTCCTCCGCATTGCGTCCATGCGCACCCGCCACCGCATCGGTGCCGAAGACAATCTTTACGTGACGCGCGTGCGCCCGCCGCAATACGTCTGCGGTAGGATCAATCGCCTTCTCCAACGCGGCGATGGCGTCGTCCGAAATATGCGGAAAGCTGCCGCGATTGTCGATGTAGTTATGCAGCACCAGAAAGTTCGGATCGAAATACGTGCCTCGCTGCGCCATCAGCTCAAGGGTTTCGTCATCCAGAAAATCGCCGTGCTCTATGGACGTGCAACCCGCGAGCACCGCCGCCTTGGCTCCGCCCGACGAGATCGCGTGTACGGCCGCACGCAGTCCAGCCCTCTTGGCCTCGCCACACGCAGCCTGAATCTGCTCGTCGCTCATGCTCTGCGCGCCGCCCGCCCCCATGCCTTTGGTGGCGAAAAGTTTGATGACGTCCGCGCCTTCCGTTTTGGTCTTCTCCACCAGCTCCCGAATAGCAGCGGGATTGCCGCTCTGATCCGTAATCTGGCGGATCGATGTAAGAATCCGCGGGCCGGGCAGCGAACCGGACATGATTCGATCGCGCACGTCCACATCGGCTTGCGATCCCAGGCTCTGCACGGTAGTGAAGCCGCCCTCCAAAGTGATCCAGGCGTTTTCCGCGGTATAGAGTACGGCGCTCTGCGGACTGTCGCCGCGGTTGACCAACTTGTGCGCCGCATCGAAATGCCAATTCAGATGGACATGCGTATCGATCCAGCCCGGCATCACCGTAAGGCCGCGCAAATCATAAGTGGCAGGCAATGTTCCGGCCTGCACGCTCTGAATTCGTGAGCCATCGATCACGATTTGTTGATTCCTGAGGATGCCGCCCCGCCCGTCGAGAATCGTGCTGGTTTGAAGAACGACGCGGCTCGCGTTCGGCTGAGCGAGTGCCGCCAGCGAAACCAGTAAAAAAATAAGTGATCGGCACATAGTAATTTTTGTGGGGCAGGTTGGTAACCTGCCCCACACACGTGTTACTGAATTTCCAAATGAACGAAGCCAGCCAGTGTCGCCGGCTGATTAGCCAGGAAAACAATTTTGCGCGTCTTCGGAAAAGGCAGGCCCGATTGAATCGCCTTGGCGTAGAATCCCACTTGTCCCAGAATTTGCCGGTACGCGTCATCCTTCGTATCGAGAAAAGAAATCTTCGAAAGGAATCCGGCGCCCCAGCCTAAAGGCAACAAGCAGCCCTGCCCCGCCCCCCGAATCTCGCCGAGACGCGCCGTCAGTTGATCCAGATTCGATTTCAAAACCGGCAGCCCGCTCCATTCGGCATATTGCTGTTGAAGCACCAGCAACTGTTCCGTATACGCGTTCACCAGGCCCAGCATCCCCACGACATTCAGATCTTTCCTGCGCTGTGACTTTGCGCGAAACGCATTCTCGCGCCAGTCGCCTTCAAAAACGGTTCCGGGAGCGGCCATCTCGGCGAACGTCGGCGTGGCGTCTTCCACGCGTTTCACGCTGCCGCGCGGGCTTTGCTTCCAAGCCAATTCGAATTTGCCGCCGCGTGTCTCGAGCGTCGAAACACGCAGCAGATAGATTTTGAAAACGCTCTCGGGGACGGTCTTGGAATCCGACGCCGAGATCTGGCGCATGGAATCGGTGGACGCCGATCCTACGGCCGCATCTTCGAATGGACCCGAAGTGTGATGCGGAAGCCGGCCTTCCGATTTCGTGTGGTCCACCAACTCCTGTAATAATCGCTGCGCGAATCGTCCGTGAACGACGCCCGTCCGCAACGCACCTTTGATCGCCGTGCCGGGAACATAGGGCCCGCTGGGTCCGGTGCTGAAGGTCGGAATAAATAAACTCTCGGCCTTCGCTCTTTCCCAATACTGAGCCGAACTGGCGTGCTCAAAAGGAATGCGTCGCCCGGCATAATTTTGCGCGAAGCCGCCCCAGGACGCGAAGTCCAGTTTCTCGGCCTTCTTGAGTTGCGAAAGGTATCCTTCCAGCCGCGGCCCCTTGGCCAACAGACGAAAAATCCGTTTCTGGTTGAGCACGTTGACGTGCTCCTTCCAGACCATGTAGTCGATGGGCGCGAGCTTCTGGCCGTCGCCCACCAGCGTCGGCGTGATGCAAGTGAGACGGTAATTCATGCGGCCACTCGCCATGGAATTGGGACCGCGACAGCGAATCCCGCGCGATACACCGGATGTGGAAAACCTTCCGGTGCGATGTTGTGCGCCGCGCCGTTCAGTTCGCCGCCCGCTACCAGCACGGATCCCTCGGAAACCATCAAGGTCGCGTTTTTCGGTTCGCCCCAGCGCGCGCCGCTTTCAATCCGGCCGCGCCGCGTGATGGTGGAATAGCTGCCGCGTTTCCAGTCCACCGCATCGACGGCACCGGGAAGATAGAGCGAGAGTAACCAATAAGCGCGATCGGCCGGATCGGGCAGGTCCCCTTCCGAGCCGCGACCGTCAGGGAGCGGTTTTGATACAAAAGAATTCCACGGCGACCATTCCGGCGTTTCCGAACGTCCCCACCCGCGCGATCGTTCACCACCGAATCCGGAATCGGCGAGCAGCATGAACGCGCTCCGCACATGCCCCTGCCACCTACCCGCAGCGGACTCGTCGGCAAATTGAACGACAGTCCAGAGGCCGGCATCGCGAGCAAATTCCAGGCACGCGGTGGAATGCGATTCCACTTTTCCGATTTCCAAACGATCCACGCCGGCGCTCGATCGAATCGCGACGCGGAACGGCCCTCGCCCCGCATCGTGCTGTATTAAACACTGGCTCTCCCCGTCTACGGCCCAGCGATTCTCGTCCATCGCCTTGTCGGCCAGCAGCGATTCGACGACCGAAAGCGGAACGAACCGCGCGCCCTTGTAGCGAACCTTGGTCGAGTCGGCCGGCGGCCAAATATTCCGCGGCGGTACGACCAGCAGCGACTTGCCTTGAAATGGATAAAACGAACTGATCCGTACGGCGGGAGTCGCCTCCGATTGCGCTGTGGCCAGCAGCCACTCTTCCGCCATTCCGAGTTGCCGCATAGCGGAGCACACCGCGGAAAAAACGGCGTCGCTATGGTAGATGAGATCCACGCGATCGCGCGCGCCCGAGTCCGGTCCAAAGCGCCAGGGACCAAGCGGCCGGAAGCGAACGGTAAAACTAGTGGTTGGAGAAACCGGTGACATTTGCTAGTTTCCTGAAACCTGTACCTGTACCTGTGGGGCAGGTTGGCAACCTGCCGCCGATTGAAAATCGGCCTGTCGCTTGGAAGCTTCACCGGATGGGCCGATCACCACCAAAGTATTTGGGTTTCTCAACATTAATCCGAAAGCTTCGCCGCGAAATCTTCCCCAGTGACCAACGACTGAAGCCCCGCCAAATCCGCCCCGCCGATCAGCTCTTGCTCAGCCGCCCCCGACGCGTAAAAGCCTCGGCTGCGCCACGTGAGCTTAAGACCCGACAAACTGACGCGGCCACTACCGCGCGAGCCGCCGCCGCCCAGGCTGTCGTCTTCGAGCAACCGAAGTCCCTCCACCAAACGTGGCAACAGCTCCCGATCTTCCGGACAAAGCACGTCCATCACAACCCGGAAATGAAAGCGCGCCCCCGCGGGCACGCGCTCCAAAGTTCGCGGATTAGCCTGCGACGTAATACGATCGATCGCATTCTCGCTCTTCACCTCGGTCAATTCGTCGTCCATGTTCTCGCGCATCTGCGGCGTGATGCTTTCGGCGATCAGCGGAGCGTCATACAGCGTCAACCGCGCCGGAGTCGCCACGTTGGATTCCAGGGCCTCGCCCGACACCCGATCCAGCCGTCCCGGATTGCGCCCGAACAGCAGACAGATTTCGTCGTCCGGCCGGTCGCTCTGATGAATGCGCACCTCCTGCCCTTTGCGCTTCGAAAGGTAGACAAGTTCGGAGGGAACAGCCATGCCGGAAGATTGCTCCAGCAGCGATCGCAGCTTGCCGCGCAGCGAACTGCCGGGAATGTAGGGCAATCCGAATGCATCTTTCACCACGGGATTATCGGCCCCGCCGATCTCCAGCGAGCCCTTGCC